>JBDNHG010000507.1:0-1671 GCA_041688925.1 Acidimicrobiales bacterium
GATCGACCCAACAACGTAGAGCCAGGTCGTGTTGGCGTTGGGGTTGAAATAGGTCTGGGCGTAAGCGCCGAAGCTGAAGGCGCCGAAGGCTGCAATGGCCACCATCGCGAGGTCGTACTGCTTCAGCCGACGACGCAGCGATACCGGAACCGTCTCGCCGAGCATGCCAAGCACCGGGATGGCGAAGGCGAAGACCTGCGGCTGATCGAAGACCCAGTTGATCTGGTCATAGAGGCGGGTTCCGCCGAAACTCTGCGCAGCTATGCCCCGAGAATCGATCCACATGATCATGAGGTTGGAAATGAGAACTGGCAGCGAAAGCAGCCAGATGGCTGCGGCAACCAGCATCGACCAGGTGAACAGCGGCACGTTGTAGAGCGACATGCCCTTGGCTCGTTCGGTGAAGATCGTGGTGATGATCACGAGCGAGGCGACCAGCAGCGCTAGTACAACAGCCGCCAACGAGATGATCGACAATTGGGTCGCATCGCTGACCGTGGCGGTGCCACGATCGACGAGACCGCCGTCGATAGCCCAGGAAACCACCATGATCACGCCGGCCACGGCCCAGGACCACAACGCCGCAGCTGCAGCACGCGGGAAGGCCAGCGAAGGCGCACCGATCTGCAACGGCACCATGACCATGGCAATACCGATGAGCAACGGCACCACGAACAGGAACACCAAGCTCACGCGATGCAGCGAGAACCACTGCTCGTACGCGAAGGCATTGCTGAATATCGCAACGCTTTCGGTGTCGATGCGTTCGATGCGCACCAGCACATCGGCAACGAGGGTGAAGAGGCCAAACAGAAGCGATCCCAGAATCCAGAGTCGACCAATGACCTTGTGGTCACCGCTCGACACGCCATCGGCGAGGATGTTGTTGGGAAGCCGCTGATAAACCGCAGGGGCCATCGCCTCGTGTACCACTGCGGGTACCGCCGAAACACTGGGCTCGATTTCAGTAATTGTCATGCGAAGTGCAGTTCGTAAAGGTTGTCGGCAGTTTGAGTCGTTCGGGCGCTTGTGCAATGCAGATCGGGACACCGAGGTGAACCGATCTTAGGCACGGCACTGCCGGAGAGCGGAGACCGCTGCTGGCTGCACTCTAGCGACCAAAACCCTGCTTGTTCAAAACCGCACAAGCGAGAAATGGGGTCGATTTTGCGCATCCTTGGGCGGCTCCGTTTCATTGCTAGACCAATTGGTCGACGGCCATGGCGCCGAAGAGCAGAACGACATAGGTGATCGACCAGCCAAACAGCGCCATTGCAGGGCCGGGTTGGGGGTCACGAGCGACTCGAATCGCATAGCCGAGGAACACTGCTCCGAGCACGATCGCGGAGACCAAATAGATCATTCCCATGTCGGCAACCGGCCCGAAAACAATGGTGAGTGCCCACAACAACACGGTGTAGCCGACGATTCGGCGGGTCACGGTCGCCAGGTTTGCAACAGCAGGCAGCATTGGCACATCGGCGGCGGCGTAGTCGTCCTTGTACTTGATGGCGAGTGCCCAGAAGTGCGGGGGCGTCCAGTAGAAGATGATGGCGAACAGCACGATCGGCGCCCAGTTGCGTCCGACAGTCAGATCGAGCGAGTTCGTGACGGCAGTCCAGCCGACCAGCACGGGAACGGCTCCGGCCGCACCGCCGATGACGATGTTGC
>JBDNHG010000508.1:0-3773 GCA_041688925.1 Acidimicrobiales bacterium
CTGATCATGGGTGACATAGATCGCTGTCTGATCGAGCTCGCGTAGTAGCCGGGCCAGCTCGGTCGTGAGTTCGATGCGCCGGGCACGGTCGAGCGATGCCAATGGTTCTTCGAGCAGCAGCAGCTTGGGTTCGGGTGCCAGCGCGCGGGCCAGCGCGACCCGCTGCGCCTCACCGCCCGAGAGCCCGTCGATAGATCGGTCGCCGAACCCTTCGAGACCCACAAGCTCGAGCAGCTCGTCGACCCGGGCGTGTCGTTCGGGGCGGTCGGCGCCCGCCATCTTCAGACCGAAGCCGATGTTGTCGGCGACCGAGCGGTGGGTGAAGAGCGCGTGGTCTTGAAACATGAGTCCGACGTCGCGCAGGTGAGTCTGAATGCTTGTGATCGGCCAGCCGCTCCACGAGATCTCTCCGGCGGCCGGTTCGACGAGCCCAGCGAACGCCCGCAGAAGCGTCGACTTGCCACATCCACTCGCACCAACCAGCGCCAAGATCTGCCCCGTCTCGACCTCGACCGAGACGTTGTCGACCGCGACCTTGTCGCCATAACGAACGGTGAGCCCATTGATCGACAGCGTCACAACATGCCTCCGGAACTCGGATGCAGCCTGTCGCCGATCAAGACGACGAGCGCCGTTACCAGCATCAGGATCACCGACAGGGCCATTGCTTGACCGCGCAGCTGATCACCTGGCGTGCTGAGCAGGCGTTGGATGGCGATCGGCACGGTCAGCAGGTTCGAACGCCGACCAACGAACGAGGTTGCCCCGAACTCTCCCAAACTTATAGCGAACGCGAAGCCAACGCCGGTCGCGAGCGCACGAGAGCCGATGCGCAGATCAATTTCGCGTCGCACCCGCCCGGGCGATGCGCCCAACGTGGCCGCGACCTCGCGCATCGCCGGGTTGATCGATCGCAACACAGGGACCACACCTCGCACCACGAATGGGATCGCGATGAGCGACTGGGTGATCGGCACGATCCACCAGGAACTGCGCAGATCGAGCACTCCGCGGTCGAGGGCGATCAAGACACCAAACCCCAACGTCACCGCCGATGTGCCAAGAGGTAGCAACATGCCCAGATCGAGCAATCGGCTGCCGAACCGGCCACCATGCACGATCGCCAGCGAGGCCATGCCACCAATTATCAGGGCGATGCCCGCAGCCACGACGGCGAAAGCAAGCGAGTTAACCAATGCGTCGGCGGCGCTGATTGGCAGCACCCGCACTCGCTCACCAAGCGCTCGGTAGTTGGCGAACGAATGGCCACCGCCGCTCGCCAGCGATCGCTCGACGAGCACACCAAGTGGCAAGCCGAGCATGACCGCGGTGCCCAGCAATATCGACGTCAACGTCATTCGCTGCCGCAGCGACCGAGGCCGCTCGCCCCGGTCGGCGACCAAGCCTTGGCGGCCCGAGGCGCGGCGCTGCAACCAGCCATTCGCCACGACCAATGACATCACGGCGACCATCTGCACGATCGATAGTGCTGCCGCCGTCGAAATGTCTGATCGGGTGACGGCGTAGCGATAGATCTCGGTTTCGATGCTCGATCGTCGAGGTCCACCGAGCAACAGGATAATCGCAAACGAGGTGAAGCTGAACAAGAAGACCACCGACAATGCGGCGACCAGCGCAGGACGAAGTCGTGGCAGGGTGACTTCGATGAAGGCCTTTATCGGTGACGCTCCCAGAGTGCGGGCCGCTTCTTCGGGCCGTCGATCGAGCTGGCCCCAGAAGCCGCCGACGCTGCGCACGAACACCGCAATGTTGAAGAACGCATGCGCCAGCAGAATCGCCCAGACGGTATGTCGAAGTCGCAACCGTCCTTCGTCGAGGCCGAACCGGTCCATCAGGGCGATGAACGCGCCGGCAACGACGACCGTTGGCAGCACGAACGGAACGGTCACCAGAACTCGAGCCAGGCGTCGGCCGGCGAATCGTCGGTTGGGGATCGCCCAGGTCAACGGCATGGCGAGAACGCCGGCGAGCAGTGTCGACAATGCTGCTTGCCAGGTGGTGAACCAGATGACTTTGAGGAAACGTGACCCGGTGATCACATCGATCAGCCGGTCAGCATCGAGCCCCAACCCACGAACGAGCAAGGTCGCCACGGGGTAGCCGAAGAACAGCCCCACAAACGCCGCAGGCACAACGCCCAGCAACCCTGTCGCCAAACGCCTCATCCGCTGCTCACGCCGCTACCCAAGGACAATCTCGACCCAACGTTCGGTCCATGTTTCGCGGTTGGCTTCGATCTCGGCAGGTGACAGCGTCGCGGGGTTCTGGGCGAGTTGACCGAACTCGATGAACGCTTCGGGCAGCACTGCTTCGCTGTTTGCCGGGTAGACGAACATGTTCAGTGGGATGTCGTTTTGGAACGTCGTGCTGAGCATGAAGTCGATGAGTTGTTGCGCTGAGCTGGGGAACTCGGTGCCGGCGAGAATGCCGGCGAACTCGACCTGGCGGAAGCAACTGTTGTAGAGCACGCCCGTCGGAGCCGTGTCGACCGGTGGGTCGGCGAAGATGACTTCGGCCGGTGGGCTCGACGCATAGCTGGTCACGATCGAGCGTGAGCCTCCGGCAGCGAATTCGCCGTAATAGGCATCGCTCCAGCCGGCGGTCACCGACAGGCCGTTGTCGACGAGTGACTGCCAGTAGTCCTCCCACCCGTCGCCATAGCGAGCGATCGTCGCCAACAAGAAGGCGAAACCGGGTGAGGACGTTTCGGGGTTCATCGTCACGAACTGGTCGACGTTCGCCGGGTCGATCAGGTCGTCGAGTGTTGTCGGCACGTCTCCGGGCAACGCATCGATGCGATAGTTCACGCACACGTCGCCATAGTCGACCGGTGTCACTCGATGGTCGGCGTCGAGTTGCAACGCTGCATCGACCGTCGACAGCAATGGCGACTCGTAGGGCACGAACAGTTCGGCGTCGAGACCTCGCTGCAAGAATGTGTTGTCGATGCCGAACATGACATCGGCGGTGGGGTTGTCCTTGGTCAAGATGGCGCTGCTGACGAGCTGACCTGCGTCACCGCCCAGCACCTGCTCGACTTCGATGCAAGTTTCTGCGGTGAACTGGTCGAAGAGCCCGTCAGTAACGACAAACGAGTCGTAGGCCACCAGGGTGAGCGTGGGGCAATCCTCGTCGACGAAACTCACCGCCGGTGCGTCGGCGCCGTCACCGGTGACCTCGACCGGCTCAACAGTTGCCGGATCGCTTGTCGAAGCGGGCGACTCATCAGCTGTCGTCGCCACGCCATCGCTGCCGCCGCATGCGACCGCGACAAGGCTGAGAATGAGCGCAATCAGCGCCGCACGAATTGAAGTATTCACAATGTTCCTCCGCTGGCATTACCCAGATCAGGTGTGCGGGTCGACGATTCGATCGTCCTCTCAGCCCGGTAATGCCCGAGCTCCCCGTTGTAGGTAGACCGCCAATATACGCCGCGACCCACCAATTGCACGGTCGGGTTTCGGTAGCGCGGAGTTGGCTGGAACTAGATCGGCGACCCGTCGAGGTGAGCGATCAGGGCATCGATGGCCAGGCGATAGCTGGTCGCACCGAACCCGCAGATGACGCCGACGCACACGCCGCTGAGCAGCGACCGCGAGCGAAACTCTTCCCGGGCATAGATGTTGCTCATGTGCGTCTCGACCACGGGAATACCACAACCAGCGATTGCATCGCGGAGCGCAACACTCGTGTGGGTATAGCCGCCCGGATTGAAGACGATGCCGTCGGCCCAGGTCACAGACTCTTGAATA
>JBDNHG010000509.1:0-4103 GCA_041688925.1 Acidimicrobiales bacterium
CCTGCACCCCGTGATGGTTGTAATAGCGGTACGTCTTGGCCTCGATGAACGACGGACCGTGACCGGCGCGCGCTCGAACAATCGCCTGCGTCGCCGCTTCGTAGACGGCCACGGCATCCATGCCATCGACCATGACACCCGGCATGCCGTAGCCCGCCGCACGGTCGACGACGTCGTCTATCGCCATGGTCTTCGAGCGGGGCGTGTATTCACCGTATTCGTTGTTTTCACACACGAAGACCGCAGGAAGCTTCAGCGCCGCAGCCATATTCGCTGCTTCGTGGAACGCACCGATGTTCATTGCGCCATCGCCGAAGAACACCACGGCGACCGTGTCGTTGCCGCGGTACTTGTTGGCGAAGGCTGCTCCCACGGCAATCGGCGCGCCGGCGCCGACGATGCCATTGGCACCCAACATGTTCAGCTCGAGATCGCAAATATGCATCGAGCCACCCTTGCCGCTGCAGTAGCCGGTGGCCTTGCCCATCAGCTCGGCCATCATCTTGGGCAGGTCGCCGCCCTTGGCGACCAGGCGACCATGGCCTCGGTGCGTCGATCCAATCTGGTCGTCGTCTCGTAACGCTGCACAAACGCCAGCCGCAACGGCTTCTTCACCGACGTAGAGATGGATGAACCCGGGCATCTCAGAGTTCTCGAACAGCTTTCCGGCGGCCTCTTCGAAGAGCCGGATGCGGATCATGCGGTAGTGCAAGTCCTTCAGTACGTCGTTGGTGATTTCCATGATGATCCTTCTTGTCCAAACTCAGACTAAGGGGCCTAGCGAGTAAGTCGACAAGTCCTCTGGCAGGCCCACGAGTTGCGCGGCTTTCGAGCTTCGCGCTCTGTCTACTCGCGCAATCTCGAATTGACGTTTCCGGAACTCTCCCTGGCTGATTGGGCGTCCTAGAGATCCAAGGGGCGATGATCGGGGCCCAGAGTGGGTCAAGGATGTCGGAGTAGATCACGAATCTCGGCGAACGCCCAAGAGCAACAAAGCGAAGCACAGCAACAACACCAGCTTCTAGTCTGGCCGCTTGGAGATCCGCACGTTGAGCCAACACACAATCACCGATGCCGAGGCTGATGAGCTGGCCAACTTCAAGACGCGTGTCTACCCGCACCGCCTGAGAACCGATCCGCCGGTCAGCCGTCGTCTTGCCATCAATGAACTTCGCCCAAGTGTGTCGACGTTCGCGTTCGACTACTACGGGCTGTTCGATGGAAGCCGCCTGCTCGGTTTCGCCGAGACGTTCGGGGCGCTCAATGCCGAGAACACCGACGTCTCCGAAGTCGGCATCTGGATCGACCCCGAGCATCTCGGCCACGGTCTCCACCGCCACCTGTTCGATCACCTCGACGGCATCGAACGAGAACGCGGACGCACTCGCTATTGGGGGTGGGGCCACCTCGCCGATGAGCCGACCCGGGCGTTCTGGGAAGACGTACTCGGCTACACCCTCGCGTACGACGAGCGCATCAGCCGCTGTGCCCTAGCCGACGTCGATGCTGCGTTGATGCAGCGATGGATCAATCGTGCCGGCGAGCGAGCGGCCGGCTACACCCTCGTGCGTGCCGAAGCGCCTTTCGATGAACAACAGATCGCCTACTTCGCGCAGGCGCTCGAAGCCATGAATGATGCGCCAATCGACGATCTGGTGCTCGAAGCCGACACGTTTGACGTCGCACGCGCCCGCGAGATCGAATCGCTCCACCTGGCGAGCAAGTCGCAGTATCGGGCGGTGTTCGCCATCGAGACCGCCACTGACGAACTCGCCGGCTATACGGCTATGCGAATCCCCGAAGCCGAGCCGACGCTGTCAAAGCAGGGCGACACGGTGACGGTGGCGGCACATCGCGATCTAGGCCTCGGTCGCTGGCTGAAAGCTGACATGTGGCAATGGCTTCGCGACGATCGACCCGACGTCGCCTATCTCGATACCGGCAACGCCGAATCCAACCGAGCAATGTTGGCGATCAACGAGGCCATGGGTTTCCGTGACGTTCTCCACCATGGCGTCTGGCACAAAAATTCTGACTGAGAACCTTTGGTATCGATCATCTACGGTCGGGCCATGAGCGACGCCTCGCATGGGCAGCAACTGGCTGACCCCACGAGCCGCAGACCACTGCGCAATTTCGTGCTCGTGTCGACGATGGTGTCGACCGCGTACTTGATCTTCATCATGTCGGTGTTGGCGAGCACGTTTATCGAAGAGTTCGACCTCAGCCGATTCGAACTCGGCTTGATCGGCTCACTGAACACTGCCATTGGCGCCCTCACCGCGCCGTTGTCTGGCCGTCTGACCGATCGCATCGGCGCTCGGTTGTCGAGCGTCGCCGCTCAACTCATCGCCGCGCTGGGTCTCACGCTGGTGGCCCTCTCGCAGTCGGTCATCATGCTCATCATCGCCGCCTCGATTCTTGGCATCCCTCAGGGCTGGGGCAACCCCACGACCAACGCGCTGATCGCCGAGCGGGTTGCGCCCGGACGCAGGGGCACGATCACCGGAATCAAGCAGAGTGGCGTCACACTCGGTGTGTTTCTCGCCGGCATCACCCTGCCCACCCTTGCCAATGTGGTCGGCTGGCGCGGCGCTATCGGCATCTACGCCGGGGTCTTCGCCGTCATTGGGCTGGTACCGCTATTGCTGCCGGCCAAGGTCGCGCCATTTCCGATAAGCGACGCATCGACGTCGGCAGCAGAATCGAAACCGTATGACATGCGCGCCGTCTGGCTGATTGCGCTGTATGCGTTTCTGATGGGCACGTCGGGTGGGGCGATCAGCCGTTTCCTTGCGTTGTTCGCCGAAGAAGAGGCCGGCCTGTCGAACTCGGCGGCCGGCCTAGTCGTCGCCGTCACCGGTCTCGGTGGAATGGCGTCTCGTATCGGCGCCGGCAAGCTGGCCGAGCATCGCATTGCGCCGCTGAGACTGCTGTTGATCCTGGCGGTGATCGCTACCAGCGTTCCCGCACTGCTGCTCATCACGCTCGACGTCGGCGCATGGGTGCTCTGGCCCGTCGCCGTGCTCTACGCCATTGGCCACACCGCCTGGAACGCCGTGGCCATGCTGGCCATCATCATTGGTGTACCCAAGGCCCAAGCCGGTCGCGCGTCTGGCGCAGTGATGGTCGGCTTCCTGGGTGGGCTCGCCATCGGCGCGCCAATTGCAGGGCTCACCATCGACGCAACCGGCAGCTACCAAGCGGTGTGGGTAGCCACACTCACGCTCGCGATCGCTGCTGGCATAGTTGCCGAGTTCGCCCGCCGCACCGCGTCCTGATCAATCGCAGCACATACGGGCCCAGCGAGCAGAGCGTGGCGGGACCGCAGCTGCGGTCGAAGTAGAGTCGCTCGAGAATCGACGAAGGACACAAGGCCCATGGCAAGCATCAGGCGCAGCATTGACCTCATGAAGCGGAGCTGGGCGGTGCTCAAGCAGGACCGTGAGCTGATGTGGCTGCCTGTCATCTCGGCGATCATTGCCGCCATCGTCGCCGCCGCAGTGCTGATCCCGGTGGCGCTATCACAGGACTGGAACGCAATCACCGCCGACGGCGAACTGGCCCAAGAACAGATCGGTGGCGGCACCTATGCCGCATTCGCTGCGCTGACACTGGCGCTCGCCTTCGTCTCGGTCTTCTTCCGCGCCGCGCTTGTGTCGGGAGCACACGAACGGATGATGGGTGGTGACCCGACTGTTCGCAGCGCCATTGCCGGAGCACTTGAACGCCTGCCCAAACTGTTCGGCTGGGCGGTCATCACCACCATTGTTGGCTCGATCCTGCGGGCCATCTCGGAGCGTTCTGGGCTGATCGGCCGTTTCGTCATCAGTATGATCGGCATGGCTTGGTCGGTGACGACCTTCTTGGTGATTCCGGTGATCGTCATCGAAAACAGCGGTGCGGTCGTATCAACGAAACGTTCTGTCGCACTCTTTCGCCACACGTGGGGCGAGAACCTGTCTGCCCAGGTCGGCTTCGGCTTGCTCGGCTTCCTGGCGTTCATCCCCATCTTCGTGATGGCTGCGATCGGCGCCGCAATCGGCACCGTGCTGGGCTTCGTGCTCATTGCACTTGCCATAGTCGCCGGCATCGTCTTGATC
>JBDNHG010000510.1:0-2128 GCA_041688925.1 Acidimicrobiales bacterium
CACCCTGGCCTTCACAGCGGCAGGCAACAACTTCGAACTTGCGATCGCGGTCGCCATCGGTGTCTTCGGAGTCACTTCCGGCCAAGCCCTCGCCGGGGTTGTCGGCCCCCTGATCGAAGTCCCCGTGCTCATCGCCCTCGTCTATGTCGCACTGTGGGCCCGGCGCCGCTTCTACCCAGCTGCCGAGACCCAGTCATGAAGGGTCACGACACGGCGGGCCGGTGGCGTTGGCCGAGTTAGCGGTTCCTGCGGCCCTGCGAGGAACACAAGATCGCTCGCCCGGCGCAGGCTCATGAGCCTGCGCCGTAGTCGAATGCGAGTCTGATCAGTTTCGCCAGCCACTCGCTGCGAGCATCCTCGAGCGTTCTAACGACGATCTGGTGGTTCCACCGGCGCTTGCCGATCTGTTCGATATTGCGCACATGGTCGCTATCGACTCGACAGGTCTCGAAGCACACCACCACCGTACGACCGGTTGGCATTGCGGGCTGCCGAATACTTGCTGCAAGCAGGGTGCGCTAACGAACATGCCCGCGTGCGATGAAATCGGTCTCTGACCACTCGCGATGGCGGCCTAGTGGTCTGCGATAATTGAGGATGGCCAACGAGCATGTCGCGGGCCGACACGCTTCCAACACGGCTCCGCACGCAGGCGGGCGTCGCTGGTTCGTGGCCATCGCCGTGGTCACGCCGGTGCTCGGCGCATCGCTAGGCCTCAACGGCGGTGCAATCTTTCAGATCGTCGCCCTAGAGAACCTCGGCCTGAACGCCGAGCAGATCGGGCTGGCGATCGGGCTCGGCGCACTCTCCATCCCATTCCAGATCTGGGCCTCTCGAATTCCGTTGCGCTTGGCCCGACGCCATCTCATCCTGTACGTCGCAACAATGTCGACGCTCTGCCTGCTCATGGCATGGCTCATCCAAGCACCGATCTCTACCTCAATCGTGATCGCCGCCGCAGTGCTCATCGCTGTTTTGGCCGAACTCGCCGTCTCGCTTCTGTGGGCCACGAGTTGGCAGCCTGTGCTGTCAACGAGTGTCACTGCTGGCTTCCGCCAGCGCCTGAACGCCCAAGCGCGCGCTGCAGGCGGCGTCCTCGTAATCGCTGTTGTCGCGATCTTCGGACTGCTCGGCGCGGCCGGTCGAACCGCCGTGCTTCTCGCGATCGGCCTCATCGGCATGGGGGTACTCCTCCCAGCGATTCGGCGACTCCCCCTCCGGTTAGAACCCCCGAGCGACCTCGGCGACGCGTCAGTGACACTCAGACACGACGACACCCCAGAGCAGTCTGTACCTCGGGCGCTATATGTCGCTTTCGCGGTCGCATCACTCCCTGCTTGGCCGTTCATCGTCACGTACTCCGCCACATCGTTCTGGCCAACAGCAAACCTCGGTGTCATTGGTTCGGCAGTGGTCGCTGGACCGTTGCTGACCTCCGCCTTCTGGCGACCTACCGATCGGTTACTCACCCGGGCACGAGCCGGGACGCTCGTCATGCTGCTCGCTGCGGTAGCACTCGTGGCGATCCGACAACCCGTGTCTGGGCTTACCCGCGCAACTGCGGTGGTCGTGATCGTCATCGCCGCTGGCGCCTCGGCGACGGCGACCCGATTGTCACTGCTCGAGACGGCCCACCAGTTGAGCACTTCTCGCTCATTGGTCCGTGTCCTCACGCTCGTCGACGTTGTTGCATCAACCTCGATGCAGCTCGGATTCCTCGCCGCTGGCTACCTCATCAATCTCAGCGTTGACTCCTCGTGGCCGGTAGACCCATACAGGATCTCACTGGTCACGGCACCAGTGATTTTGCTCGCCGTTCTTGGCCAGCCCAGGCTGCGAATCGCCCTCGAAACCTCGCACTAGCTGCCTCGACCAACCATTGTTGACAGGCGGTCACCGATCACCTTTGTGTTGATGATCGCGAAGCCCACAACCACCCAATCGCCAGCAAACCAGCAGCGGGTGGCCCAAAACATCACCACCGAAGCCCACAACCACCCAATCGCCAGCAACCCAGCAACGGGCTGGCTAACGCCGCAAAAGTCCCTAGCGCTGTGCGAGGTCGACGACGTCGTCGACGAGGGTTGGGTCGACGACGGCCCGTCCAGATCTGGGTGCCCGACGTGCG
>JBDNHG010000511.1:0-6477 GCA_041688925.1 Acidimicrobiales bacterium
GTGGCCGCCGACCATGACGTCGCGGACATGGGTGTGAGTGCGCCACAGCACCAGCTGCTCGATCAGGTTGTGCGCGGTCGTTGGGGTTGGGAAGGACGCATCGACGACCTGAAGATCGGCAGCCCAGCCGACGTCGAGTCGCCCAACACGGTCGAGACCGAGGGCAGCAGCACCTCCCTCGGTAGCAAGCCCCAGAACGGTCGATGCGGGCATGGCGCCGGGGTCGAGCAACCGAGCCTTGTGCAACAAGAAGCTGCCTCGCATGACCTCGAAGAAGTCGTTGATGTACCCATCGGAACCAAGCCCGACGGTGACCCCCGCGGCGATCAGCTCGGGGATCGGCGCAATTCCTCCGCCGACCTCGCAGTTTGCCAGCGGCATATGGCTGACCCGAATGCCGGTCTCGGCGATGATCTGTTGTTCGCGGTCAGACAGCTGCACACACTGGCTGGCGAGAAAACCTGGCCCTGCAACACCGAGCTTCTTGTAGTACTCGAGCGTGCGCATGCCAACGTTTTCTTCGCACCACGCGCCTTCGTGTGTGCCCTCGTTGCAGTGCGCGTGGGTGAGCACTCCCAAATCGGCGGCTAACCCGAAGGCTCGCTCGATGTAGTCGCGCGAGCAGGTGAATGTGGTGTGAAAGCTCATCAGACCCGACACCAACTCGCTGTCGCGGCACGCTTCGATCAGTTGAACATTTTCGGCTAGACCGCGCTCGGCGATTTCAGCACCTGCTCGTTCGGTGGCCTCGAAACTGAGCAGTCCTCGGATACCGCGGCGCTCGACGATCTCTTTCTCGACGAGCAACGCGTTGGGAAGCGCCTGCGGAGCTTCGAGGATGTCGAAGAACGTTGTTGTGCCTGACCTGAGCATCTCCGCGCAGACCCAGTCTGTGGCCGCCGCGATCATGTCATGATCGAGCGCGTCTTCGACCTTGGGCCACCAGTAGTCGTCGAGGAAACTCCAAAATCCATCAGGTGCGTCGTCGACAGGGATGCCGTGGGCCAACACGCCATAGAGATGGACATGAGCGTTGACAAACCCCGGCATCACGACATGCTCGGTGGCGTCAACTACGTCGTCTTCGGGGAATCGGGCACGCAGCTCGTCGTTCGTCCCAACGGCGTCGACGACGCCCGCGTGTACGCGGACGCCGCTGTCGCGTCGTGGGCCCGCGTCCGCAGACGTAACGAGCCAATCGGCCAAAACGAGCGTCATTGGTTCAGGGCGTCGAAGACCCGCTCGGGGGTGAATGGCAGATTGTTCATACGCATACCCGTCGCATGCAGGATCGCGTTTCGAATCGCCGGAGCAACACCATCCTTTGGGATTTCGGCTACGGCCTTGGCACCAAAGGGACCCGAGTCTTCCATCGTCTGCACCAGGTAGACCTCGGTCTCGGGCATCTCGTCGGCCCGATAGATCTTGTATGGCCCGAGCTGGGCGTTCACCATTCGGCCGTCGTCATCGAACGCATACTCTTCGCAATGGGCATAACCCAACGCCTGAATCATGCCGCCCTCGACCTGGCCCGATGCGGTGACGGGGTTGATGGCGACGCCGCAATCGACCGCCATGACCAGCTTTGTCACCGTGATCTGACCGGTTTCGATATCTACCTCGATCTCTGCGAACTGCGCCGCGAACGGTGGCGGACACTCGGGCGAAACATAGGACGCGGTTCCCATGATCTGTTCGTGGTCCTCGAGGTGAAATGCTTCGAGTGCCAATTCTTCGAGCGATACCGACGAGCCGTCGGGCGCCCACGCACGTTTGTCTCGCAGCTCGATGGTGCAGGGAATCTCGACGCCCAACATCTTGGCGGCGCGCTCCTTGATGCGTTCTCGAACCTTTTTCGCGGCCAGCATCGCAGCGGTGCCAGAGATGTAGGTGGTCGATGATGCGTAGGCGCCGGTGTCGAACGGAGTCACGTCGGTGTCGGACGAATAGACCTTGATGTCGTCGAGCGCGACCCCGAGTACCTCGGCCGCGATCTGGCCGATGACGGTGTCGGCTCCGGTGCCAAGATCGGTGGCTCCGATCAACATGTTGAACGATCCGTCATCATTGATCTTGATGCTGCAGCCGCCCATGTCGAGATACGGGATAGCGGTGCCGTGCATACAAAAGGCAAAGCCGAGTCCGCGCCGAATATGGGGACGGTCGGGGGGCGAAACCCATGCCGGGTCGGTCGTGCGATGCCATTCGATGGCCCGTTTGCCCTGCGCGACACATTCCTCGATGCCCGATGACATGACCTTGGGGTACTCGTCCATTTCGCCCTCTTCGACCGAACGTTCGCCGAGGTGAGGCGCAATGTCGAGCTCGCTGCCGACGACCACCCAGTTCTTGCGTTTGAACTCGATGGGGTCCATGCCGAGTTCGTGGGCGATGTCCTCCATATGGGCTTCGAGCGCGAACTCGGCTTGGGGCGCTCCGTAGCCGCGGTAGGCGCCGGGCACGGGAATGTTGGTGTAGACAACGTCGCAGTCGAACTTCTTGTTTGGGCAGTTGTACGAGGTGAGGCCCCGCAGACCCGACACGGTCTGCACGGTGTAGGCGTGGGTGCCGTAAGGGCCGGTATTGCCGATCAGCCGAAGCTGCTGGGAGACGAGCGTGCCGTCTTTGTCAACACCGGTTTTGAAGGTGAGCGTCTGGGGGTGGCGGGTGCGTGACGACATGAACTCTTCTTCACGCGTGAGTTCGAGCTTGACGGGCCGGCGGGTCTCCAGTGCCAAGTGGGCAACGATGTCTTCGATCAACATCTCTTGTTTGGCGCCGAAGCCTCCGCCGATGCGGGGTTTGATGACGCGGATGTCCTTGATCTCCATGCCGATGAGCGGCGCCAACATGCGCCGCGTATGGAACGGAACCTGGGTGGCGGTGCGCACCACCATGCGCTCGTCAGAATCGAGCCAGGCCACCGAAATATGGTTCTCGATCGGAACCGGTTGCACCTGATGGACCCGAAAGGTGTGTTCGAAGACATGGTCGGACTGAGCGAAGCCGGCTTCGACGTCGCCCCGTTGCGCCTCGATGTGGTGCACGATGTTGTGTTCACGATCGTGAATTTCGAGCGTGTCTTCTTCGTCGTGCAGCACGGGTGCGCCGTCGGCCATGGCCTCGAGCTCATCGAAGATCGCAGGAAGCACCTCGTAGGTGACATCGATCAGCCGCAGGGCCTCGTTGGCGATCTCGAGGCTCTCGGCCGCAACTGCGGCGACCCTGTCGCCGACATGTCGCACCTTGTTGTCGAAGCTGACCTGGTCATGAGGATGCGGATTGGGCCAGCTTTGGCCACCGGATGCGTACTTGATTCTGGGCGTGTTCTTGTAGTGCAACACTGCGTGTACGCCGGGCAGAGCCACTGCGGCCGAGTCATCGATATCGACGATGTTGGCGTGGGCGTGCGGGCTGCGCATCACCTTGGCGACCAGTTGGCCTCGCTCTTCGAAGTCGTCGGTGAACGCTTGGTTTCCCTTGACGAGACGGATCGCATCGACCTTGATCTCGGGTTTGCCCACAACTGCCATTTCAGGAACGTCTTTCGACGGAACCAGCCGGGGCACGGCGGCCGATGCGATTGGACGAGGGTCACTCGGGTCAACAACCACGGCGTTCCTGCCGTCGGTCATCGTGGGTATGACCAGCGGACCGAATGGTTCGGTGGTCTCGCCTCGCATGACCGCGGCAGCTCGCTGAATTGCCTCGACCGGCTTGGTATAGGCAGTTTCGCGATCGAGGATCCCCGACAACATGTCGCGAATCGCTTCTTCTGAAGGGTTGGGGTTCTGTTGCAGCAATGCCCAGGTGCCAAGAA
Organism: Acidimicrobiales bacterium; assembly: GCA_041688925.1. Taxonomy (GTDB): domain Bacteria; phylum Actinomycetota; class Acidimicrobiia; order Acidimicrobiales; family UBA10347; genus UBA10347. The sequence goes on from JBDNHG010000511.1 coordinate 3,821, forward strand.
TGGTGGCGGGTGTCGAGTAGCCAGACTGCATGGCACCGGTTGCGACGAACGCCGCTTGAATCGGATGCATCTCGGCCTTGTTGAACCACTCGACGGTGATGATTTCGTGCCCGTCGGCCTGGGCAGCGAGCATGCAGTCACTGTTGACCAGTCGACCGTCGACGAGCACGGCCGACGCTCCGGTCTCACCAGTGTCAGACCCGTAGCGCACGCTGATGAGTTCCTGGCGACGCAGCACAGCCAGCAGCGTGTCGAACGGTTGGCATTCGAGGCTGACTTCGGTGCCGTTGAGGGTCAGGGAGATGTTCATTGGTTGATCCCTTCGAGCGCACGCTGGGTCAACAGCGCTGCGAGATGGCGTCGATACTCACCCGATCCGCGAAAATCTGATGGCGGGTCGAGGTCGGCGGTTGGGTCGTCGGGATCGACGAGGACCGGAGTGGTCGCAACACCGGTCAGGGCGACGGTCTGGGCACCGTCGCGTCGCAGCGCGATGGCGGCCACGATCGGCGTGTCCTTGGGCGTGCGACCGGTCGCCGCCCACGCGGGGTCGCCCCGTGAGTCGAACGAGACCGCGGTAATCACCTGTTGCCCAAGGCCCTCGCCGAGCAGTTGCTTTAGCGCCGTCGGGTCATCGTGGTGCATGTGGACCGTTGCGCCGTAGGCGAGCAGGCCAGCCAAGAAGACGCTTTCGGGGTCGGCCAATGCGACCGTCCCCCCAACCGTCGCCTGGTTGCGCAGCGCACTCGGCAGTTCTCGTTGTGCAAGCTCTCGCAACACCGCCGGCATGCGTTCGTCGTCCGCGATATCGCTGAGGCGAACCATCGCTCCGACTCGCACGTCTGAGCCATCGATGGCCACCGTGTCGAGACCGAGACCCTGCAGGTCGACTAGTTCGACGCCATGTTCACGGTGAACCCGGGAGTCAGGCACGACGATAGTGCCACCCCCGATCGCTCTTCTGTTTGGTTCGGCCAACAGGGCAGACGCCTCGTCGAGGGTCCTTGGGCGGTAATACGCCAGCACGCTCGGCATCGCCAAGCTCCTTGCTGAACCGTCCCTTCCGAGGATGCGCCACCGGTTGAGTACGACTCATATTCGATTAGATGTGTACGCCGACACTAGCGCGAAACAACGGTCGACCTCGGCTAGGGCGTCCAGTCCGAGAAGTGATCGACAACCGGCTTGATGTCGGGCATCAGCGGGTACAGGATTGGGCAGGTCACCCCGGCATCGATGTATTCGGCGACCTTGTCGAGGCACTGGGTCGAGGTTCCGACCGCCATCAGTTTGTGCACCAACTCATCAGGGATGAGGTGGGCGGCGCGGCGATAGTCGTCTTCGGTTGCCGGCCAGCCAACGATCTCTTGTACCCGTGCGACCAGTTCAGGATCGGCACCCGAAGCCTTGACGATGTGCGGCTCGGTACCCAGGTAGTACGCCACCAGCGATTTGCCGACCATGACGGCTTCGTCGGCATCGTCGTCAGACAAGGCGCAGGCCAGCAACTCGGGTCGGTCGACCTGATCGAGCGTCTTGCCTGCCTTGGCGGCGCCGACGCGAGTTCGTTCGACGGCGTCGCGTATGTAGTCGGTCGAAACAACATAGTTCAGCACCGGACCGTCGCAGATCTCGCCAGACAACTCGAGCATCTTGGGTCCGGTGGCGCCGATGTAGATAGGAATGTCACGGGGTCCGGTGTCGCCGTAGGCCACGTCGAGTCGCACCCGGTCGAGCTGTACGAACTCGCCCTCGTAAGTGACCTCCTCCATCTGGAAGAGCGCCCGTATCGATTCGATATTCTCTCGCATCGCGGTGAGCGGTTTGCGTCGATCCGCGCCCACTCGGCTGGCGATTGGTTCCCACCACGCGCCGAGACCCAACATGACTCGGCTCTCACCGTCGGGGGTCAGGCCGCCCAGCTCCCACATGGTGCTCCACGATGCGGCGATGACCGCGGCATTACGCGTGTAGATCGGCAGCACGCCTGAGCCGATCTTGATGCGGCTGGTCTTGGCCAATAATGCGCTCATCATGACGACGCAGTCGCGAGCCAGACGGGTGTCGGCTTGCCAGATTTCGGAGAATCCCTTTTGTTCCGCGTACTGCGCTATTTCGAGTTCGTAGCCGATGTCGTGTTTGTCCTGGAGGTACAGGGCCATTCGTTGAGCCATAAGAGCTGACAGTAGTGCGACTGGTGGTGAATGCCGGAACTGCCTGGGCAAGGTGCTCAAGAGCGTTCCTCGACGCTCGTTTCATCGCGGCCGTGCGGCGACGTACTGTGGCGACCATGGAGTTGGATGGGTCGACGGTTCTCGTTACCGGTGGTGCAGTCAGACTTGGGCGAGCAATCGCATCCGAGATGGCGGCACGGGGTGCGACCGTCGTGATCACGTACAGAGCATCGGCCGACGAAGCAGTGGACACCGTTGCCGACATCGAGGCCAAGGGCGGCAGGGCCATCGCTGTTCGTCTCGACCTCGAGGATGCATCGTCGATTCCGGCCGCAGTCGACGAAGCAACGGCGGCCGCTGGGCCAATCGACGTGTTGATAAACAACGCCTCCTACTTTGAACCAACGCCGTTCCCTTGCGATGACCACACCGGATGGTTCCGCACCTTCGACGTGCTGGTACACGGCCCGTATCTGCTCTCGA
>JBDNHG010000512.1:0-5339 GCA_041688925.1 Acidimicrobiales bacterium
AACGCATGATCGAACCAGCACCACCTGAGGGCTTCCTCAGTCGCGCCGCGACGTATCGAGAGGCCGCAGCTATTCCGAGACTGCTGGTACTGGTCGCGGACAAGCGCTAACAACGCGTAACCTGTCGACGTGGAGTTCGCGGTAGTCACGGGGAATTCAGGCGGAGGGCGTTCTCAGGCAGGGAACTTTCTCGAAGATCTCGGCTGGTTCGTCATCGACAACCTGCCGGCATCGTTGTTGCCCAAGGTGTCCGAACTCGCGGGCGTGGCTGACAGCCGATACGACCGTGTCGCACTGGTTGCCGGCAGCGGCGAAGATGCCGGCGAGCTGACCACGGCAATTAGAGCGCTGCGCGAAGCCGACGACTCGCGGGTGCGAGTGTTGTTCCTGCAAGCCAGCACACCGGTGCTCGTGCGCCGCTACGTGAGCACCAAACGGCCACACCCGTGGGATCCCACAATGCCGCTGCTCGAGGCAATCGAGGCCGAGCGAGACGCGCTCGAGATCATCAAGGCCGAAGCCGACATGGTGATCGATACCAGCAACACCAGCGTGCATCAGCTGCGTGACCGCATCGAAAGCGAGTTCGCGACCGACACCGACGTCACTGCGATGAGCGTTCGGGTCGTGAGCTTCGGGTACAAGTACGGCCTGCCGCTCGATGTCGATCTCGTGATGGACTGCCGCTTCCTGCCGAACCCACATTGGGTCGAAGAGCTACGACCGTTGACCGGCCGCGATCCCGAGGTCGGCACGTATCTCGGGGGCCAGGCGATCACCCAAGACTTCCTCGAACGGCTCTATTCGCTGCTCGACCTGCTCATGCCTGCATACGAACGCGAAGGCAAGAGCTATCTGTCGATCGGCATTGGATGCACGGGTGGTCAGCACCGCAGCGTCTGGGTTGCTGGTCAGCTCCGAGGCCACCTCGAAGAGCAGGGCTACTATCCACGGGTGTCGCATCGAGACGTCGATCGCAATTCCTGAGCCGGCCACGCCGGCAGACGTTCCTCGACAGCACCCCACAAAACCCACCGCCCCACGAACCTCAGGAGCACGCGTGACGCTCAAAGTTGGAATCAATGGCTTCGGCCGCATCGGCCGCAATGTCATGCGAGCTGCCAAGCAGGCAGGCGCCAACATCGACTTCGTCGCCATCAACGACCTGGGTGACCCCGAAACGATGGCCTACCTGCTCAAGCACGACACCGTCTATGGCCAGGCAGCGTTCGATGTGGTCGTCGGCGATGGCGACATCACTGTTGACGGCGACAAGATGGAATTCCTGAGCATCCGCAATCCGGCCGAGCTGCCGTGGGGCGACTTGGGTGCCGACATCGTCATCGAGTCGACGGGCATTTTCAAGAAGCGTGACCAGGCGGCGATGCACCTCGACGCCGGTGCGAACAAGGTCATTATCTCGTCGCCAAGTGGTGACGCCGACGCCATGGTCGTGCTCGGCGTCAACGATCATGAGTTGACCAGTGACCAACTCATCGTCAGCAATGCCTCGTGCACCACAAATTGTTTCGCTCCCATGGTCAAGGTGCTCGACGATGCATTCGGCGTCGACCAGGGAATGATCACCACCATTCACGCCTACACCGGCACACAGAACCTGATCGATGCTCCCCACAAGGACTTGCGCCGAGCCAGGGCAGCCGCAGTCAACGTGATTCCAACATCGACCGGCGCCGCAAAAGCGACCGGGCTGGTGCTCGATCACCTGCTGGGCAAGCTCGACGGCATGGCAATGCGCGTGCCCGTGCCGGCCGGGTCGGCGACCGACTTCGTGGGCATGTTGAACACCGATGTATCGGTCGATGACATCAACGAGGCATTCCGCCTGGCCGCAGCGGGGCCGCTCGCCGGCATCCTTGCATTCAGCGACGAACCCTTGGTTTCTTCCGACATCGTTGGTCGGCCCGAGTCCTGCGTCTTTGACTCGGGCATGACGATGACCATGGGCAAGATGGTCAAGATCATCGGCTGGTACGACAACGAATGGGGCTATTCGAATCGCATGGTCGAGCTTGCATTGAAGATGGGCGCACTATGACCGACAGGATTCCCAGCCTCGAAGATTTGGGCGACATCGACGGCGCACGGGTGCTGGTTCGAGTCGACTTCAATGTGCCGCTGAACGACGGGCAGATCACCGACGACTTGCGCATCAAGGCGGCACTGCCGACGCTGCGGTGGCTCACCAAGAAGGGCGCGTCGGTGGTGGCGTGTAGCCACCTCGGACGGCCTAACGGCGAGGTCGTCGAATCGTTACGAATGGACCCGGTGCGAGCCCGGCTCAACGAATTGCTGCCCGGCATCGAATTGCTCGAGAATCTGCGGTTCAACCCAGGCGAGAAGTCGAATGACCCGGCGTTCGTCAAACAGCTGATCGACGGCATCGATCTCTATGTCAACGACGCGTTTGGCGCCTCACATCGCAGCCATGCGTCAATCGTTGGACCCCCGAAGCGTCTGCCGTCAGCCGGTGGGCGGTTGCTCGAGAAAGAAGTCGAGATCCTGGGCGGGCTGCGCACTGGCGCCAAGCGGCCGTTCGTGGCCGTACTCGGTGGGTCAAAGGTCAGCGACAAGTTGGGCGTCATCGAAGCGCTGCTGAAGCGAGTCGACACACTGCTCGTCGGCGGCGGCATGTGTTTCACGTTCCTGGCTGCACAAGGTCACCAGGTCGGCGCCTCGTTGCTCGAAGAAGGCATGATCGATACGTGCAAAGCGTTGCTCGAACAGGCCGACGGGCGCATCGTTGTGCCCCATGATCTGACAGCGCTGAGCCCCGGCGGCAAGATCCTGGGTCCTGGGGGAGAAGTGCGCCAGGCCGGCGTCGACCTGCCCGATGGCTGGATGGGCCTCGACATCGGCCCCGGCACCGCCGCAGCGTTCACCGACATCATTCTCGACGCTCGCACCGTGTTCTGGAACGGCCCGATGGGGGTCTTCGAAGATCCTCGTTTCGTCGCCGGCACGAAGACGGTGGCTCAGGCCCTGGTCGACAGCCGGGCGTTCACGATCGTCGGTGGTGGCGATAGCGCTGCTGCGATCGCCAAATTCGGCATGAGTGCCGACATCGACCACATCTCAACCGGTGGTGGTGCATCACTGGAACTGCTCGAAAATGGTGACCTGCCGGGGCTCGAAGCTCTCAGGAACGCCGCCAATAACTAGGACTCACACATGGCTCGCAAACCGATCATCAGCGGCAACTGGAAGATGAACCTCAACCATTTCGAGGCGATCCAACTCGTTCAGAAGCTCAACTATCTGCTCGACGGCGACGACTACGAGGCCGTCGAAGCAACGATCCATCCATCGTTCACCAACATTCGGTCGATCCAGACACTGCTCGACGCCGACAACATTCCCATTCAGCTGGGTGCCCAGAACTGCCACTGGGACGACAGCGGTGCGTGGACCGGCGAGGTGTCGGCCGCCATGCTCAGCAAGTTGCAGGTCAAATATGTGATCGCTGGCCACAGCGAACGTCGCGAACTGCTCGGCGAGACCGACGAGCAGGTCAATGCCAAGGTCAAGGCGATCTTCAAATACGGCATGAAGCCGATCCTCGCTTTTGGTGAAACGCAAGAAGAACGTGATCTCGAACAGACCGAAGCGAAAATTGTTGGTCAGCTCGAAGCCGGGCTGACCGGAGTTGGCGGCCCCAAGGTCGCCGAGATGGTGTTGGCCTATGAACCGATCTGGGCGATCGGAACCGGCCTGACTGCCACGCCAAGCGATGCGCAAGAGGCGTGCAAGCTCGTCCGCGACACCGTGCAGCGGCTCAAGGGCAAGGAAGCCGCCGCGGCGGTACGCATCCAATACGGCGGCTCGGTTAAGCCGACCACCATCTTTGAACTCATGCGCCAACCCGACATTGACGGCGCCCTCGTCGGCGGAGCAAGCCTCGACGCCGAAGACTTCGCCCGCATCGTCCAGTACCGGCTACAGGGGTAGCCCGGCTTTGCTCGCTGGAGCTCGCAAACCCTGTCCGAGCTGAAGCGTCTACGGTCCCAGTGGGCTGTGTGAGTTGCGGTAGCCCGGCTTTGCTCGCTGGAGCTCGCAAACCCTGTCCGAGCTGAAGCGTCTACGGTCCCAGCGGGCTGTTGGGCGAGTGCGTATGGGGTCGGAGGAAGTACGCACTGGCGTGATGGCGGTGAGCTGGTCGGGACGAGCGAAATGCCGTGGAAGCCTGCTTTGGACCAGATAGCGTCCCATCGTGGCATTGAAGTGGATTCTGATCCCGATCGACGTGATCTGTGCGTCTGCCTTGATCGTGCTTGTGCTATTGCACAGTGGTCGTGGCGGTGGTCTCAGCGACATGTTTGGCGCTGGTATGGGCAGCACGGCTGCCGGTTCGACCGTCGTCGAGCAGAACCTCGATCGCATCACCGTTGTGTTGTCGCTGATCTTTGGCTTCTGCACCCTGGCACTTGCACTCTTGCTTGACGGCAACTAGTTCGTTCTCAGATATCCACAGCACAATCGGGCGAAGTTGCGGCTAGCATCTAGCCTCGGTTACAAGTCACGTCGAAGTGGCGGAATTGGCAGACGCGCCAGCTTGAGGGGCTGGTGTCCTTAGGGACGTGGGGGTTCAAGTCCCCCCTTCGACACAATCGTTAGTACACGCGGCAGGTCCTGCGGAGACCTGCATGCGTCCGTCGTCGTGGTAGGTGATGGCGAGGTTCAGTTCGCTGTAGACGCCTTTGCGATCTTCGGGGTCTGCGTTGGCCAGGATGGCGACGATTCCTTTGAGCTGGCGGACGAGGTCTTTGATCTCGGCTGCCGTGAGGCGGCCATCTGCTGATGTGGGCCGCAGTGCGATCTCGGCCGCTTTGCGTGCGAGCTTGACTTCTGCGATCCACTCGCCGACGATCGCTGGATCGGTGCCGGCTTCGAGGGCCTGGCGGTATTTGGAGAGCTTGTTGTCGCATTCGTTGAGCTTCTTGCGTGCGGTGGCGAGTCGGTTCTGTTCGGCTGCGTCGGGGCCAGTTGCGTTCTCGAGGGCTGTGCAGGTGTCATCGATGTGGTCATCGTCGAAGAGCTGGGCGAGCCAGTTGTCGATGGGCGGGGTGAGGGCTTCTTCTCGGACGTAAATGGTCTTGGGGTGCTTGTCGGCGGCGACGGCGTATTCGGCGGGGTATTTGCAGTGGTAGTAGGCCCGGTTGTGGTTCCAGGAGCCTTGCATTCGGCGGCCGCATTCGGCACAGTGCACGTGGCCGCTGAGGAGATAGGTGTGCTTGGTGCGTTCGCGGCGCACCTTTGCTCGTTTGGCGCCGTTGAATATCGCCTGTGCTGCGGTGACAGGATCGCGTCTCGTGTGAGAC
>JBDNHG010000513.1:0-11988 GCA_041688925.1 Acidimicrobiales bacterium
CGCCACTGGGACGAAGATGGCGGCCGCTCGACATCGGGTCGGTCCAAAGAAGATGCCGATGATTATCGATATTTCGCCTGCCCCGATCTGCCGCCGCTCACGCCGACCCAGGCTGACATCGACGCGATCGATGCGGCGATGCCCCCGCTGCCGGGCGCACGTCGTGCCGCACTGTCTGCCGCCGCAGGTATCGATATCGCGGACACAACACTGACGGTCGAGCGTGGCCTCGATGACCTGGTCATCGCGGCGATAACGGCTGGCGCCGATGCGACGACGGCTATGAAACACGCCGATCAGAACCTGTCTGACGGACGTGGCCAGCTGACAGCCGAGTCGTTCGCCGCCTTGATTGCGATGGAAGCCGACGGCTCACTCAGCTCGACGCAGGTCAAGACGGTGCTAGCAACTCTTGTCGAAGATGGCGGAGACCCCGCGGCCATCGCGGCATCGATGGGTTTCGAGGCCATGGACACCAGCGAGCTCGAAACGCTGCTCGACGGCATCATCACCGAAAGCCCCGACGAGTGGGCTCGCTTTGTCGAAGGCGACCGCAAGGTGCAAGGTTTCTTCGTCGGCCAGATCATGAAGGCCACCAAAGGCCAGGCCGATGGCAAAATCGTCAACCAGCTCATGAACAAGCGGGCCAAAGCAGGCTGATCAGGTTATGTCGCGCTGCGACCACTGGGTTGGGTGGTTGCGGGCATCGCTGGTGATGTTTTGGGCCACCTGTTGTGACTCGGTGTCTGGTTGGGTGGTTGAGGGCTTCATGGTTGATGTTTTGGGCCACCCGTTGTGGTGCTGGTGAGTTCGGCGGTAGCGAGAGCCGCTGCATCAGATGCCAGCGCGGGCGTTGTCCCAGGCAGCGATGCGTTCGGTGTCTTCGTAGTCTTCCCACGAAACGAGTCGGCCCCAGCGCGTTTCGAGTAGGGCGATGGCTCGGTTGTTGTACACATCGACGCCGGCCTGGCCCGTGATCGACGGCGAACTCCTCGACGAGACGATTCAGCGGTTGTTCGCTGACGAGCACACCGAACGGTTGCACATCCACAACGCAGCGCGTGGGTGTTACGCCGCCGCCGCCACCAGGATCACCTGAGCACCTGAGCGTCGACGTCAAGCATGCCATTGCGCAGTCGGATCGTAGCGGTGCCGACTGATCGGACCCGGTCGCCGGGCAGGACGATGCCGGTGATGTTGCACGGGTCGACGGCCAGGACGTCGACTATGTCGTCGCCGGTTGAGCGAGCCGCCGATGAGCGTGTTTCTTTGAGCGCCCGGATGGCGTCGACGGATGCGTATTGTTCGCCGGCGAATCCGGCGACGAAACGGCCGCCACGGATGAGGCCACGTGCTTCGAGGCGGCGGAATGCCCACAAGACCTCGCGCCACGGAATCGCCAACGACTCGGTCTGGGCCAGGTCACGGAAAACGACCCCCCACCGGGCAAGAAGCTGTTCGGCGACTGCCTCGGCCAACTCGTCGGGGTCGTCGATGTGCATCGGCGAGGGCAACACGGCCCAGCGACCTTCGGCACGTTCGTGACCGGCGGCACCGCGGCGTAAACCCCGCCGTCCGAGCGAATGACGGGCGCTGCGAACCTTGCGGGTGGCGAACAATGTGCGCACGGCACCAAAGCTGTCGGCGGTCGCCAGGCCCAAGCCGACCGCAGCCCAGAGCGCATCTTCGATCTCGTGGGCAGGACGGTCGAAGTGTTCGACGAGCTCGGCATGAAATTTTGCGCCCCGTTCATCGAGGTGCGCAATGATGTCGGCGACCAACGACAGCTGCGAATCGGGATCGCTGTTTTCTGGCATCGCCTCGGTTGTTCCCTTGCGGCCAGCGGCCAGAAGCCAGCTGAAGTCGGCTCGAGTGGCGAGGCTGATTCGAGTCGCCCTCGACGGTGTCAATCTGCGCTCAGGGGCCGTTGGCACCAGCTCACCATCGCATGCAGAAGCGCCCAGCTCGATCACCCGATCGATCTCGTCGCACGAGGCAGCCGAGGGTGCCAGCAGGTCGGAGTCGTCGGTGCACGCTGCCTGGGCCGGCGCTGCGGGAGGGGAGAGGCGGCCCCAGACGACTTCGCCGCCGAGGCAGAGTTCATCGAGCCAGCTCGGCTGATAGTTGGCGACCCGCGAGGCAAGCACGGCTTCCCACATGCCTGCTGGGACCTCGTATCCCTGCAACTGTTCGAGTACCGAGATCAGGCCGGCGCGTCCGCGAACCTGGGTGTCGGGGGTGAGATGGTGCCACCGCAATAGGAATTGCACGAACTGTTGCGCGGTGCAGGGTTCGACCTGCTTGCGGCGGCGTTTCTGCGAATAGACGTGGATGCGCGCCAGCAGCTGGCGGCTGCACCATTCGGTGTCGGCGCACTCGCTCGGCGACCAGGTGCCACGAATGACGAAGCCGGTGCCTTCGAGGCCGACGAGCGCAATGGCGACGCGGCTGGTTTCTGTGCCGCACAACGCGGCCAAGTCGGACGTCGTAACTGGGCCGGTGGTGGTGAGATGGCCCCGCACCATGGCCTGCAGGCCGTCTTCGCCGAGCGTGGTGGCGGTGCCGATTGCTCGGGCGGTGTCTGCCAACTCGGTGGTGGCCCAGAAGCCGCCGTCGAGCACGACGGCCCGGGTGCGTTCGGCGAGCTCATCGAACAACGGTTGCCATGCTGGCCGCACGCGGGTTCGCACCAGGTCTGCGAGCAGATCGTGCAGTTCGTCGGCATTGCGTACGTCGGGTTGGGCCTCGATGCGCACCTGGTTGATGGCCGAATGGTCAACGCCGCCGATTTCGGTCAGGTCGACGGGGATGCCCCGCCGCAGCGGCACCGCCCGTGACCGGCGATCGATGGCTTCGGCATCGTCGAGGAAGGTGAATGCCGGGCCAACGAGCAGCTCGTGAGACAGAGGCGATGGTTCGACTGAGTCGACGCATGTGACCGCCAGGTCGCCCGACTCGAGGCGACGGACGAGTTCGCACAGGCCGTCGACGTCCATACCTTCGTGCATGGTGTCGAACATGGTCTGGCGCACAATTGGATGGTCGGGGATCTCGATGGGGCCGTTGATGTGTTCTTGGCAGCCAGCAGCCGAGGGGAACGCCGCCGCCATGACGTCGTCGGCTTCCATGCGCTGGATGGGCGGTGGGTTCTTGCGGCCGCCTTTCCATCGCAGCACCGTCAGCGACCGGTTCAGGTTCCAGCGCCAGCGAGAGATGAACATGGGTGATGGCGGCACGAGCACGGCTTGGATCAGGGTCTGGGGAACCTGGTCGCTCTTGAGATAATTCTTGACCTCGTCGAGGGGGAAGCTGTGTTGGGGGCCGAGCGACAGCAGCACCGAGTCGTCGTTGGCCGCAGCCTGAAGCTCAAAGTCGAAGTTGACGCAGAACTTCTTGCGTAACGCCAGCCCGAACGCGCGGTTGATGCGCCCACCGAAAGGGGAGTGCACGACGAGTTGCATGCCGCCGGTCTGGTCGAAGAACCGTTCGATGACCAACCGATCGGTCGTTGGCAGGTCGCCCAGGACAGCCAGCGATGCCGCCAGATAGGCGACGATCATCTCGGCGGCGACCGAGTCGATGCCACAGGTCTCGATGACCCACTCGACAGCGGCACGAGGGGTCTGGGTCTCGATCAGATGCTGCACGCCGGCCCGAAGCGCGGAGAGCTCCTCAGACAGTTCTTGCGTGCGAGCAGGAGCTTCGCCAAGCCAGAAGGGGATGGTGGGTGGTTTGCCGCCGGCATCGACGACTCGCACGACGCCCGGCTCGATGCGGCGGATCTGCCATGAATGGGTGCCGAGCAGGAAGATGTCGCCGGGCAGCGACTCGGTCGCCCAGTCTTCGTTGACGGTGCCAACAAACATGTCGTCGGGATCGGCGACGACCCGGTAGTCGGCGACCTCGGGAATCGCTCCGCCCGAAGTCAGCGCTGCCAGCCGAGCACCTCGGCGGCCTTCGACCTCGCCGTTGATCTCGTCGTGATGCACATAGGCGCCTTTGGGACCCCGACCGGTGACGATGCCCTTGGTGGTGAACTCGAGCACCTCGTCGAAAACTTCGCGGGTGAGATCTGCATAGGGCGCAGCGCCCCGCATGAGGTCGTAGAGATCGTCGACGTTCCATCGCTCGGCCGCTGTCTCGGCGACGATCTGCTGCGCCAAAATGTCGAGAGGAGCGGGTGGCGGCAGGATGGCGTCGAGGCGCCCCGCCCGGGTGGCGGCCAGCAGCGCCGCACATTCGCACAATGAGTCGCGGCTCAGGGGAAACAGGCGGCCCTTGGGCGTGCCATAGCGGGTGTGGCCCGAACGCCCGACCCGTTGCAGGAAGGTGGCGATGCTGCGGGGCGAGCCGATCTGGCAGACCAGCTCGATCGGCCCGATGTCAATGCCGAGTTCGAGCGATGCCGTCGCGACCAGGGCTTTGAACTCGCCGGCGCGCAGCTTGCGTTCGACGCGTTCGCGGCGGTCCTTTGACAACGAGCCGTGGTGGGCCGCGACCTTGTCGTCGCCCAACCGTTCGGCCAGCTGATGGGCAATGCGTTCGGCCATGCGCCGGGTGTTGACGAACACCAAGGTGGTGTGGTGCTGCTCGATCATCTCGGTGATCTCGTCGAGCAATTCGGCGACCATCTCGGCTGCCGGCAACGCCTCGAGTTCGCCTTCAGGGAGCACGAGTTCGAGGTCGAGCAGTCGTTGGTGGCCGGTGTCGACGATGGTGCAGTCGGGAGCGCCGGCGGCATCGTTGCGAGCGCTTCCGACCAGCAACCGGGCGACGGTCTCGATCGGCCGCTGGGTGGCCGACAGGCCAATACGCACGGGGCGGTCACCGCAGATGTGTTCGAGTCGTTCGAGCGTGAGACAGAGGTGCGAACCTCGCTTATCGCGGGCCACGGCGTGAATCTCGTCGATGATCACGGTCTGCACAGTGCGCAGCGCCTGGCGGCTTTTCTCGGCGGTGACCATGAGATACAACGACTCGGGCGTCGTGACGATGAACTCGGGCGGTTTGCGCACCATTGAGCTGCGCTGTGAGCTGGTCGTGTCGCCCGAGCGCACGCCAACGCGCAACGCAGGAGGCTGGTAGCCGAGTTCGAGGGCGATTGCGGCAATCTGGTCGAGCGGGCGGGTCAGATTCTCGCTGATGTCGACGGCCAACGCCTTGAGCGGCGACACATAGACGACCTGAGCGGTGTTGGCCATGAGCGTGCCGGCGTCGTGGCGCTTGTAGAGCTGATCGATCGATACCAGAAACGCCGACAACGTCTTGCCTGAGCCGGTGGGAGCAGCGACCAGCGTGTCATTGCCGGCAGCGATTGAAGGCCACGCCTGTTCTTGGGGCGGAGTTGGACCCAGCGGAAAGGCGCGCTCGAACCAGGTGCGCACCGCAGGATGGAAGTCGGCCAGCGCATCAAACAACGGCGCCCCGGGCGCGTCGAACGGCAGTTGGGTCGCAATGCCATTGTCTGGTCCAACAGGAGGCCGGACAAGGGGCGTGTCGACGAGGAGGGGTAGTTCGGTAAGAGCCATAGGTGTCTCCGAGAGAACTTAGACCAGGGGTGTGACAGTTTCGATCGGCGAATTGTCCTGGCGCCAGGCGCCAGGACAATTCAGCGGCGGGCGTCGATCATGGGCCGCAGGTGGGCGATGTGTTCGTGTCCAATGCCGCAGCAACCGCCGATGACTTGGACGCCGCGGTCGAGCCAGCGCACGCATGCGGAGGCGTAGTCGTCGGCCAAGATCACGTCGATGAAGACCCACTTGGGGTGCTCGAAACGGCCGCTTTGTGCATAGACCCCGATCGGACCGTTCCAGTGCTGCTCGACGACGTCGAGGCACGCGTCGACGTCGTTGGTTTCGGTGTGCATGACGGCAATGAGTTCGACGGGCGCATCGGCAAATCGGCGCATGAACGTTTCGAGCGTCACGGCTTCCTCGAACATCCACGGCACACCTTCGACGAGCACACAAGAAATACCAAGCCAAATCGGCAGGCCCGTTGCGACCGCACCGGCGAGGCAGACTTCGGTGTAGTCGATGTCGCGCATCATCTCGAGCACGATGATGTCGGCTCCCGCCTCGGCCAGAATGCGGCCTTGTTCGGCAAAGTTCGCCCGGGCCAACTCGAGATCGGGGTATGGCCCTCCCTGGCGTGAGGTCGACATCGAACCGGCAATCAGGACGTCGGCACGGCCGGCCAGGTTGCGAACCTCGACCGCCAATTGGACGCTGCGGCGGTTGATGGCGTCGAAATGATCCGCCATATCGGCCCATGCCAAGAGATGGCGGCTCGACGCATAGGTGTTGGCGATGATCAGTTCGGCGCCAGCCTCAATGTGCGCGAGATGCACGGCGCGTAGTTCGTCGGGATGGGTCAACGAGCTGACTCCACACCATGCGTTTTGCACCATTGGAACATCGCGGCGCTCGATATCGGTGCCGGTGGCACCATCGATCAGGATGAGTTCACCGGCGGCCAGCCGGAGGCCGAGGGCTGAATTCTGCGTAGACACGACCTAAACCATGCCCGATCAGGCTCGCCTGCGCTGCGGATGCTGATAAAAGTGGGCATGTTCTCTCAAAATCGGGCGTGGCCGGCCGATACTTCCCCTATGTCGCAAGTAACCACGGCCTTCTACACCCAGGCTCACCGCATCGAAGGTGAGCTCGTGGTGACCGAGCGCCTCTCCGAGAAGCTGAACGATCCGCTGACAGACTTCATCGAACTCCGCGACGCACGGATCACGAGTTTGATGCATGACCTCAACGGTCCAGCGGTCAACTGGCCAGTCGCCACGATCTCCAAGCACAGCATCTTGTTGGCCACGCTCGATATGCAAGAACACGAGAGCCGCCAGACCCGCATCGACAAGGTCCAGACGAAGCGAGGCAGCGAGGTCGGCGCAATCGTTGGATCGCTCGAGGTGTACGGAACTGGTCACCTGCAGTTCACCGGCGCGCCGACTCGAGTGCTCACGACACAGCTTCAGCCATACTTTCCTGTCACCGATGCAACCATCCTGCTGAGCCAGCGTCAGGAAAACAATCGAATCTCGACCGGCCTGGCGTTGGTCAACCGCTCGATGGTCCGGGCCTTCACGCTCGCGTAACAAGCACTGCGCCAACGCCAGCCAGACCGCGTCAGCCCAGTGGTTTCGAGGCGATGAACAGGCCTTCGGTCAAGATGAATGACGGGTCGCCATCGAGATCAGGGCGCAGCCACGCAACCACCGTGGCGTCAGCCCCACGCAGATCGTTGAGCAATTCGGCGCGCACCGCGGCAGGCACCGACATGTTGTCGGCCCACGGCTCGAACAGCATCTTCTTGCCCATCGACTCGAAAGCGGTGACCTGAAGGCCAGCGGCATCGATCAGGGCCGCCCACTCGCTTGCAGGAAGGCAGCGCAGATGGCTCAGGTCGCGCCGGCGTTCGAAGCTGTCACACCACACGGCGGCGGCCGGATCTTCGGGAGCCAGGTTGTCGACCAAACCAAAGACGCCACCGGGGCGAAGCACCCGCGCAGCTTCGCGCACGAACTGCGCCGGATCGGCAAAGTGATGGGGTGCGATACGACAGGTCACAAGATCAAATGACTCATCGTCGAAACCAAGCGCATGAGCATCGGCTTCGGCAAAGGTCACGTTTGTGATGTTGCGATCCGCCGCAAGGTCCTCGGCAACCGTCAACATCTCGGGCGTCACGTCGGTTGCGACGACCGAGTGCACGTGCGGCGCGAGCGCAAAGGCCGTGTGGCCGGCCGCAGTCGCGATATCGAGCGCCCGCCAGCCTGGCTGGGGCGCAATCATCTCGACGATTCGGCCCAGACTCGCCCCTTTGGCATGCACGGTCGACGTTGCATAGTTGCGAGCGTTCTTGCCGAATTGGCTCTTGGACGCTGTCAACGCCGAGGCGGCCCTGGTCTCGTTGTCGTCTGTCATAGCGCCGAGGCTAGAGGAATGCAGCTGCTGGTTCAGCGGAAAAGCACAGCGTGAAGTTCCGAAACCGAGGGACCCTTGAGGAATCCTTCGACAGATGCGCCGTGCACTCGCACTACGATCGACCGCAGTGACCACGTATGGCGAATACCTGAAAATCGAACCGCTGCTGAAGCTGCAAGTTCCTCGCAGTGAGCCCGAGGAACACGATGAAATGTTGTTCATCATCATCCATCAGGTCTACGAACTGTGGTTCAAACAGGTCCTGCATGAGCTCGATCGTCTCGTTTCGCACCTGACCAACGACGAACTGGCGCGCGGCGGACACCAGCTGTGGCGAGTACGGCAGATCTTCAAGACAATGATCAACCAGATCGACATTCTCGAAACAATGACACCACTCGAGTTCTTGTCGTTCCGGCAGTTTCTCGACGAAAGCAGCGGCTTCCAATCAGCCCAGTTCCGTGAACTCGAAACCCTGCTGGGTATCACCGACACGTTCGACGCCGACTGGTTCGCCTCGAACCCCGAAGAACACGCCCGGTTGGTGGCACGCATCGAGGCGCCGACCTTGTGGGATGCCTTTGTGGGGTATCTGCATCGCAATGGGCATCCGATGCCGCAACACGCGCTCGATCGCGACCCGACGGCAGCAGCCGAACCAGATGCCGAGGTGCAACAGGTCATCATCAACGCCTATCGCACCGACCCACGCCTGATGAGCCTGTGCGAGGCATTGACCGACCTCGACGAGGCGCTGCAAGAGTGGCGTTATCGCCATGTGATGATGGTGCAGCGCACGATTGGCACCCGCATGGGCACCGGCGGCAGCTCTGGCGTCGACTATCTGCGCAGCACGCTGTTCCGTCAGTGTTTCCCTGATCTGTGGGCCGTGCGCAGCCAATTCTGACGGGTCAGCCCGCGCCGAATTGGATGTCGTCGAGCACCAGCGTCATCAGGTAGGCATGGTGCATGCCTTCTTCCAACTCGGGCCGCTGGTCGACGCGGCTCGGCAGTCGGTGACGCAGGTTGCGCTTGCTGCCAAAGAGGCTCTGGCTGATTCGTGATCAGCCGAAGTCGATAGTGCTCAACACTTCGGTGGCAAGTCGAACAGCTTCGGAGTAGCGCCCGGGGTTTTCGAGGCTCTCGGCCGAAACAATGACCGGCCCGTCGGGATGGTCGATGAGCCAGAGCCGCATCCGCCCTGGAGGGAACCAGCCGAACATCAGGTCGGTCGAAGCGAGGTCGGTGACGAAGGCACGTTCGGTGCTTTCCGCGGTTCCTTCGAACACTCGTGTCGCCAAACCAGCGATCGATACCGGCGTGAGTTCTTGGACGCCAACAAAGACCGGATCGGACTGCAGGTAGGCGACTACAGCGTCATAGCTGTCGAATGCTCCGCCATCACGATCGGCTGACGGAATGAAGATGTCGACCTCGGCCGTTCGTTCGTCGTCGACATAGATCAGCGTGTGGCCGCCCAGTTGCAGCACAGGACGCGAGAGGTCAAGCATGAATCGTGCGCCGCGAACCGGAACCGCCACGAGCCCTGGAGCGACTGTGGTCGGCAGAAACTCATCGGCCGGCACGCTGGTCGGCAGTGGGGTAGGACCAGCGGGGACCGGCGTTGCGGTTGGTTCGGGTAGGGGCGTGGCTGTCGGTGCAACGACCGGTGTCGGCGTCGCTGCTGCGACCGTAGGTTCGAACTGCGCCACCGTGGTCGGCGTTTGCGCCGCAGGTGTAGCCACGGCACTTGGCGCGGCACCGGCGGTTGTTGCTTCAATGACCGGTGAGTCGACAACGCAGCCAGCCGTCGCTGACACAACCAGGGCGATCGCGGCTAGTCGTGACAACCGCCGATTCGCTGGTCTTACTTGTCGTCCCGCCCATCCCATCTCGCAATGGTAGAGAACCGCGACGACATTTGTCAGCCGGTTCAGTAGCCGACTTGGGTGTCGACGGGCCCGAGCAAGGTTTCGCCGGCCACATAGCGCTCGACGTTGGCCGTCACCCGCGTGGCGAGCAACTGCAATCCCATCTCGGGGGTATTGGCGACATGGGGCGTGATCAGGCAGTTCGGCAGGGTCCACAACCGGTGTCCGTCGGGAAGCGGTTCAGGGCCGGTGACGTCGAGCGCTGCGCCACCAATCGAGCCATCTTCGAGTGCTGCTATCAAGGCGTCGGTATCGATGTGTCCGCCTCGTGCGACGTTCACGAGCCACGCGGTTTGTTTCATCATGTCCAGTTCGGCCTGGCCGATGACGCCTTTGGTCTCAGGGGTCAATGCCAACGCGATGATCACGGCATCGGCGCCGGGCAGGACCTGGTGCAACTCGGCCAGCGTGCGGGTTTCGTCGGCACCGTCGACGGGCGTGTCGGTGCGGCGTAGCACGGTGATGTGGCAGCCGAACGGTGCCAGCAGCGGCAGCAATTCTTCGGTGATACCGCCGCCACCGAGCACGACGACGCGAGCACCGTGCAGGTTCTGGCCAACCGGCGCCGACCTCGAGTTCGCTCGGGCGTAGGCCACCAGGTTGCGGAAGCCGGCGAGCAACATGGCCAACGCCGCCTCGGCGACGGGCTGGGCGTACACGCCTTTGCCGCAGGTCCACACGCGCTGCTCGTCGAGCATGTGCAGGAACGGCCCGATGCCGGCATAGGGCAACTGGACCCAGTCGAGTTGGTCGTGAATAAGACCGGGGAACGCTTCGGGGTTCTGCGGGTCGGCCCAGATCAGGGCGGTGGCCTCGGCGATGGGCACGACTGTTGCCCCACCCGCTTCGACGGCTGCGACGAGGTCAGCCTTGCGCCAACATTCGGGTTCGACGGCGATCTTCTTGCTCACGACCCGAGGCTAGTGCGCTGGGCGTCATGGTTCGCCTGTCGGGTGCCGACACCGAGTTCAGGTGCGGGGTAGACCTCGTTCTGTGGGCAGAGTGGCGCATGGGGCATGAGGTGTCTGGAGTGGCTGCGAGTGACAAGGTCGACAGCATTGGTCCACGCCGCACCGCGAGTGCTGTGTATAGAGTCGTCTTTTAGCGATTCAGCAGGGTGAGTTCCATGGTGCAAATCGACATTGGTTTGGGCAAGTCCGGTCGGCGAGGCTACGGGTTCGATGACGTCGCAATTGTGCCAAGCCGGCGCACCCGTGACCCCGAGGATGTCGACCTCACGTGGGAGATCGATGCCTATCGGTTCGATCTGCCCGTCATGGCTTCAGCCATGGACGGCGTCGTCAGCCCCGACACGGCAGTCGCTATCGGCAAGCGCGGTGGCCTTGCGGTGCCCAACCTCGAGGGTCTGTGGACTCGCTACGAAGACACCGAATCCGTCTTCAACGAGATCGCGTCACTGCCGCCCGAAAAGGCGACCCTGCGCATGCAAGAGATCTACCTCGAGCCCATAAAGCCCGACCTGATCACCCAACGAATTCGCGAAATCAAGGCAGCCGGTGTCGTCACCAGCGCATCACTCACGCCGCAACGCACCACGCAGTACCTCGATCAGGTGCTCGCCGCCGAACTCGACATCCTGGTAATTCAGGGAACCGTCGTGACCGCCGAACACAAGTCCAAGAATCACGAGCCGCTGAACCTGAAAAAGGTCATCCGCGACCTGCCAATTCCGGTGATTGTTGGTGGCTGCGCAAGTTACGAAGCCGCGTTGCACCTGATGCGAGCCGGTGCAGCCGGTGTGCTCGTCGGTGTTGGCCCCGGCCACGCATGCACCACTCGGGGCGTGCTCGGTATCGGCGTGCCCCAAGCAACGGCAATTGCCGACGCTCGGGCAGCACGCATGCGTCACCTCGACGAAACCGGTGTCTACGCACACGTCATCGCCGACGGCGGCATGGCAACCGGCGGCGACATCGCCAAAGCCATCGTCTGTGGTGCCGACGCGGTCATGATTGGCTCACCACTCGCCGCAGCCCAAGAAGCTCCTGGTCGCGGCTATCACTGGGGCATGGCAACGTTCCATCCCACGCTCCCACGCGGCGCACGCGTGCAAACTGCGGTACGCGGCACGCTCGAAGAGATCCTCATCGGCCCGCCCC
>JBDNHG010000514.1:0-7238 GCA_041688925.1 Acidimicrobiales bacterium
CCATTCATGGACGACCACCTCGTCTACGCCATCGTCCTCATCGGCCTCGCCGCCGTGCACGCCGGCGACACACTCGGCCTCGGCCGCATGTGGGCCCGCACCGACCTGGTCCGTCGCTTCCCCATCCTGCGATGACCACCGACTGACAGACCGCAACCCCCAGCCCCATCCTGCTCGCCGGCACCCGCTGGCGAGCAGTCTGCATGGGTCAGACCTCCGCCCATCTGGGTCGGCTCATCGTTGCGCTTCTGGCTCGGGACCGAAGTCGTGGCCCGATGCGGGTTTCCCGCTCAGCGTCTGTGAGGTGTGTCATCGGGAGTGAGCGAACAGCGGGTCGCGAGTCAACTCCGAGCATCAACGAGATCGACGTCGTAGGCAGCCAGTTTCTCGTCAGCAGTCGCCAGCATCAAGGCCTCGAGCTGGGCTTGAGCGACAAGCATCCGATCGAACGGATCGCGATGATGCGGGGGAAGCGTCGGCGTACGCTCGGCGTGAGCGACCGAGATAGCCAGAGGCAGAAATCCCCCCGACTCCAGCGCAGCAGCCAGACCGTCTGGCATCGTCAGCTTGCCGAGCGCCCGCTTGATCCCAAGCTCCCACGGGGTCACAGCCGAGAAGAAGACCTCATCGGCCTGGGCTATGCGCTGCCGGCACTGCGGTCCGAGCCAGCCGCTGTCGTCGAGCCACCAGAGCGCGACATGGCTGTCCACCAGCAACCTCACGGCCCGTCATCCTGGGCAGATTCATCAAACATCGCCACAATGCCATCGTCAGACCCGACGATGTCGTCGCCGTACGTCACCTGACCAGCCCATGCGCCGGGGATCCGCACCGAGAGTGCACCTCTCCAGGGCAAGATTCTGGCCACCGGCTGTCCGTTGCGGGCCACGATCACCTCGACCCCTGCTTCCGCCTCACGGATGAGTTCGGACAAGCGGGACTTTGCCTCATGGGTGTTCACAACGTGCGTCGTCATGCGCCTAGCTTAGCTAGCCTAGGACCCACATACGAGAGAGCATTGCCAGCAGAGAGCCTTTGCCGGCCTAGCGATGAGTTCAGCAGCGACACCCATACGACGTCCGTCATCGCCTGCCAGGCCTTCGCCCGTTCAATTCAATTGTCGCGGTGTCGGCCTCGGCGCTGGCGTCGGGATGAACTTCGGCTTGCTGGTCGCCGGCGGGGCTGGAATCGCGCTTGGCCTCGCGTTCGGAGCAGGGATCGGCGTGGTGATCGGTGCCGCCGCCGATGCCAATTCGCCGCGTTCGTGAGAATCGCCGCCGTCCCCCAGCAGGTGACCCGATGGCCACCCGTCAAACCAGCCACCACATGAAGGATCGATGACTGCCGAGGCAACCCCTTGTATGGACGAGCCGATCTACATGATCGAGATCGGCAAGCGGGACGTTGTCAGTCTTTCGGTCTACGGGGTCTTGCTTGGGTTCGTGAGCCTGGCAGCGGTCACCGCGGTCGTGGATGCCCGCCTCGGTGCAGCGGCCTCGGCCCTGGTCCTTCTCTTCGCCTATGTCGGGACGATCATTGGCCATGAGCTTGTGCACGGCCTCTTCTTCAAGCTGTTCGGCGGCTCGCCGAGCTATGGGGCCGGGATCACCCATGGCCTGCCCTATGCCTATGCCACTTCGCCCGGCGATCGATTCCTGCCACAGCAGATGTACCAGATCGCCGTCGCTCCGCTCGTCCTCATCACGGCTGCTGCCGTGGCAACGGGCTTGCTCGTGCCCGCATTGGCGGCCCCCGCCGTCGTCGTGGTCGTTGGCAACGTCAGCGGAGCCGTCGGGGATCTCTGGGTGATGACCCGGATGCGTTCCTTTACCTCTCGCGCCCAAGTGACGTTCGAAGACACCAGCGTCGGCTTGGCGGTGTACAGCCACGATCAACGAGCGACCGCTATTGCTGCTGAACTTCGGGCCGCCAACGAGTTGAGTAAGCACCGCTACGTGGTCACGGCCTTGGGAGCGACGGTCGTCCTCGTGCTGGCCGCCATTGGCGTTCCCGGCATCTTGTTCGCCGCGGGCACCTCGTCCGATGTCGTGATCGGCCCTGATTGGTTCTCACTCGTCGACTATCGGCCGGCCACGAACGGCTTCGCAGTTCAGCTCAACTTCTTGCCCGCGATTCTCGGCGGCATCATCTTCAGCTTGGCCTATGGCCGGCTTCGCAAAGCCCAAACCTAGCGGTCAACCTGAACGAGTAGTTCCCAGCTTGCGCCGCCCCACCCGGCGTTCTCTCTTGGCGACTCCACGCCGATAGTCATGCTGCCTGGCCGCGACCATCCGCAGCAGGGACCACGCCCGACGGTCAAGATCCTGCAGCTGATCCGTTGCGCAGCTCGTTGTTTGGGAATCGCTATTGGTGGTGTTCGGTAGCGACGGCGATGCCGTGTGCGCTGAGAGCGGCGAGGGTGTCGGTGTCGAGCCTCGAGGCCTGATGGAGATAGTTGATGCCTGGCTCGATCGGGGCATTATGGGCCAGCCGCGACGTTGCGAGGCTGGCCACGAACGCGGTGCCATTCGCCTGGCCAGTACCGGTTGCCCATGCCATGGTTGTTCCCGTTGTTGCTGCGATGAGCCAGGGTCCGACACCGGTCGGGCGGGGCATGGCGGCCGAGATGTGGGCGAGGGCAGCCGGTGCACCTGGCAGTCGGGTCGCAGCTGCAAACAACAGGGTGGTCGCGACGCTCGTGAACCCGTAGGTGGTCTCGACCGCGACACCGAATTCGTTGGTGAGGATGACTTGGTCGGGGAAGTTGGCGCGAGCGACGAGGCATCGACCGAACCCGGCCGGCAGATCAGGCCGTTGCAGCTTGCTGAAGTTGCGGACCTGTCGACCAGTTATCGGGTCGGTGAAGTCGGTGCCCACTTTGCCGAGCGTGAACGCGGCCGAGCCCGGCCCGTATTCGTCTCGGGTGTCGAGGAGTCCGTGGATCGAGATGGGCAGTGGATCATCGGGGTCGTGGATGGATGCCGCAAGCATCGTGGACAGCCCCGGTGCCAAACCAACACCGATCATGCACCGCCCGCCCGATTCCTCGAACAGCGATCGGAGGTCGGTGACTGCGTCGAGGTGTCTCGTCGAGGCTGAGATGTCGATGAGGTCGACGCCCATGCGCGCAGCTGCACGACCGACTGCTGTTTGGTCAGTACCGCTGCAATCAACGACGAGTTCGACGTCGGCTGGCAATACGAGTTTGCCGGCGCTGGTATCCATCACGACCGGCGCGGCTCCAGCTATGCGGTCTGCGACTTCGGCTGCCTCCCGAAGTGTTCGGCTCGCGACGAGGACCTCTCATCCTTGCGACGCTAGGAGCGGTACGAGGTCACGTCCAACAGCACCGGTTCCGCCGACGATAAGAGTTACAGCCATATCAGTGGGATGCGATCCGTGAGATGAGCGGTCCGACGCGTGCCTCAATCACCTGCGCAACGACGCCCGCGGTGGCGATGCGCAGCGTGACGGTCTGACACGCACTGGTGTGCTCGGCCATCTGCCAATGATCTCACGATTCATCCTCGACCGTCGCCATCGATTCCAGCGGAGACACCGTGGTCATGGCGCCGAGGTTCCCGGCGGCAGGAACACCTCGGTCTCGTAGGCGTGGATGTTTGCTGTCACGTGCATAGCGGCGTGAGCCATGACTGCCCCCACAGGGTTGAGGGTGGCGATCATGGGTACCGAGATGACGGTGTTACCGATCTCGGGGGCGATGATCTCGCGGTTGCGGTACTGGTCATAACCCAAGTGGTAGGCGGCGGTGATCGTCCAGATCAGCACGGTCGCCAACCCGACATAGCGGGCCTTTCGTGCGACCGTGGAGAGGTCGTGTTGCAGGAGGCCATAGGCGATCAGGCACGGGAAAACGGACAAGATCAAGGCATCGGCGATGCCGTAGGCCAACCCTCTCCAGACGACTTTGAAGACCAGGTAGGCGCCGGTTGGCCGGTCGGTGGCATCGTTGCGCACGACGTTCACCACGACGAACGCTGTGGCCGCCAGCCCCAGGAGAACACTCGATTGCCAGCGGCGGCGCACCAATTTTGCGACATCAATGCCGATCGCCTGCACATACCGGCCGAGGAACAGCACCGTCGCTGTGATGTAGACCAAGTAGTACAGGTCATGGTTGAGGTCGCCGACATCGGTTCCCAGCCAGGGCACAACGAAGAACACGACCAGACCTGCGATGAACCAGACGGCCTCACGCTCCCGGGAGCCCTCGCGTTCCGCGACACGCGTCGTCGACTCGGTGGCGACCAAGGCTGGGTTGAGGGTAGTCATACCGCCTTCTCTCTTCTTTGCGGTTGATGACGGGACTGGTTCAGATCGCCCGCCGATCCGATTCTCTTTCCTGGCGTCAGCAGCGGGAAGGGCCTTACGTCACACCGGCAGGACTCGGGCCGGGCATGGTGCCTTGCCTGCGTCTGCAGGGCTTAGAGAAGCGCAGTCCTTGTTGGCTCGCTGAGATCGCGTGCGTTGTGCATGATGCTGTCGAGTTCGTATCGATGTTGGCGAACTCACCAGCGGGCCTATGCCGGTGACCTTTGCCGCTGGTGCCGAGCTGCCATGAGCCGAAGTCGCGGTAATCGGCCGTGTCGAGCTTGGCCGTTTTGGTCACGACGCTCATCCGAGGCGGTCGAGGAGATGCAGCAAGGCGCCCGGTATTTCGTGTGTCTTTGAGCACGCCACATCGAACGGGGTCTCCACGATTGCTTCGCCTCGATGACCGACCATGATCCCGGACTTACCGGCAAGCAGCGCGTCGACCGCGGCAGCGCCGAGTGCACCGGCATTGGTTCGGTCGAGTGCGGTTGGTGACCCACCTCGTTGGGTGTAGCCGAGTTTCGTCACGCGATACTCGAGCCCCAGTTTGAGCCCGATCGACTGAGCGGTGTGGGCCGCGCCGTGACCGAATCCCTCTGCTACCACCACGAGGATCGATCGTTTCCCGGCGTCGAGGCTGCGTTGCATTTGACCGGCAACGTCATCGAGATCGTCGTCGAGTTCTGGACACAGCACGACCTCGACGCCTCCCGCTAACCCGGCACCAACTGCCAACCAACCGCTGTGGCGCCCCATCACCTCGATGAAGTGCAACATCTCGTGCGATGTCGCCGTGTCCCGTACGCGGTCGATGGCATCAAGCGCGGTGTTGACGGCGGTGTCGAATCCAATGCTGCGGTCGGCGCCGAACACGTCATTGTCGATCGTGCCGGGGACACCAACACAAGGCGGGCCGCCCGCAGCAAGAAGCGCGCTCGCACCACGGAACGTGCCGTCGCCGCCAATGACAACGAGGCCGTCGATCTGACGAGCAGCCAAGACTTCGCACGCTCGTTCGATGCCATCGACGGTCGTGAAAGCCTCGCACCGACCGGTCCCCAGCACGGTCCCACCCCGTTGAATAATGTTGACGACCGAGGCTCGATCGAGAGGCCGCATGTGGTCATCAAGCAGCCCGACATAACCCCGCTCGATGCCGAACACCTCACAATCGCTGGCGAGCCCTGCCCGAACCACTGCTCGAATAGCCGCGTTCATTCCTGGCGCGTCGCCACCACTGGTGAGCACCGCAAGTCGTTTCATATCTGGTGATCCTCTCGCTGTGGGGCAACCAAGCCCAGAGGCTTTCGTCCCCTCGCTGCCTGCCGGCTCGTGGGATACCTCGTCCCGAACGCCGTTCTGTCTCGAGGTCGAGTCAGGCGCCGGCGATCTTCGCTTCGAGTTCGAGAATCTGCAGCGTTGTCGAAATCACTGCGTCGGGGCTGAGGCTGATGGAATCTATGCCGTGGTCGATCAGGAACTTGGCGATGTCGGGTCGATTCGATGGTGCTTCGCCACAGAAACCGGAATGGCTGCCGGTTCGTTTGCATCCTTCGATGGCCATGCGGAACCGTTCGAGGACACCAGGTTCTCCCTCGTCATAGTCAAAGGCCACCAACTCAGAGTCACGATCAACGCCAAGTGCAAGCTGCGTCAGATCGTTCGAGCCAATGGAGAACCCGTCGAAGTATTCGGCGAATGCATCAAGCGAGATCACATTGTTCGGAATCTCACACATCACAAAAATCTGCAGGCCGTTCTCGCCTCGGCGTAGCCCGTTGCTGGCCATCTCCTCGGTGACCGTCTTCGCTTCTTCGACTCGCCGGCAGAACGGCACCATGGGAACGACGTTGGTCAGCCCCATCTCGTCACGAACCCGCAGGACCGCAGCGCATTCGAGAGCGAACGCTTCGCGATAGTCGGGATGAGAATAACGCGATGCTCCTCGGAACCCAAGCATCGGGTTCGATTCGACCGGCTCGAACCATGATGGCCACCGGCGTAGACCATCTCGATCGGCTTAGAGATTGCGCGAGTAGGCAGAGCGCGAAGCTCGAAAGCCGCGCAACTCGTGGGCCTGCCAGAGGACTTGTCGACCTACTCGCTAGGCCCCTTATTGCCCTTACGGCGTCGCAGCACTGTTTCGAACCCGGCGCGCAGCGTCGGCTTGAAGACATGGAATTCGTCGGGGTCTACCGCTCCTTGCACGACATTTTCGCCGACCGCGTCGCTCCTGACCCTGGTTGCGCGTTGAACCCCGCCAGGAGGCTCGACGTGTTCACTGTTTGTTCCAGGTGCGCGACACTCGACGCTCGATGCGCGGCCCCGCCGCTATCAGGCGAGCGAGTTGCCCAGGGATACAAGGGTGGTTGAGGCCTATGTGCTTCTCCGCAGGCGCTGATTTAGCGGGCAGCGTCATCGTCGGAGCGATCGGCATTGACGCGATACGCCACCTCGACGGCAGGCGCCAGTACGCCATGTTGGCCGCGCTTCCGGCGCTTCTGGCCGTGCATCAACTCGACGAGGCATTCGTCTGGTGGGGACTGCAAGGACACATCCCTTCGGCGGTGGGTGTCGTCGCAACATGGATCTACCTGATAATCGCTTTCGTTGTGCTGCCCGTGATGGTTCCTGTCGCGATCCTCGTGCTGGAACCGCCGGGCCGTCGCCGGTGGCTCATGGTTCCCTTCGTCGTGCTCGGTGTGGTGGTCGCCGGCGTTTTGCTGGCGGCGATGGTGCGAGGGCCGGTCACCGCCGAGCTTGGTCCCCACTACATCCAGTACTCGACCGACCTGCGAGCTAGCGTTTTGGTCGTGATGTTGTACGTGACGGCGACGTGCGGATCGCTGATCCTGTCGGGTGTACGTGACATTGCTCGGTACGGCGTGGTGAACCTGGTCGCG
>JBDNHG010000515.1:0-3466 GCA_041688925.1 Acidimicrobiales bacterium
ATTTTCGGCCCTTTCCTCACGTACGTTGGTTGAAGACGCTGGCTGTGGTGTTGCGCTGTGGGCCAGCTTCGCTGGCGAACGGGGAGAATCGCTCCGATGTCGCATCCGGGCGACCAACGCTGCGATTGCAGCTCCGACGGCGGCAAGATTGCTCATCCACTTCTTTTGTTTCCTCTTGCGAGACCCGCTTCAGTTGCCTTTTGTGAATGTTCCTTCAAATATAGTTATATTTCAAAGGACCATTCTTGAATGGAAAGGAGCGGCAAGTGACCGACCGTGTGGACAACATTCTCCAAGAGTGGACGCAACGCCGACCCGACCTCGATACCTCCGCACTCGCAGTCGTCTCCCGCGTGCTGCGGGCGTCGCGCCACCTCCAGGCGCAACTCGACGCCCTCGCAGCCAGCTACGGACTGAGCCATCAAGGCGACCTCGACTCGCTCACCGAGCTCTACCGCGCCGACCCGGACCGCGGACTCACACCCACCGAACTCGCCGATGCTCTGCTACTGACCGGCGGAGGCATGACCGTCCGGCTGCATCGCCTCCAAAAGGCTGGACTGATCAACCGTCATCCCAACCCACGCGACGGTCGAGGTGTGCTCGTGCGGCTCACACCAACCGGTAGTGACCTGGTCGAGCACGCCCTCCCAGTCGTTCTCGATGTCCAAAACAAGAGCCTCATCAGCCTCAAGCCCGCCGAACGCAAGCAACTCTCCGGCCTGCTGCGAACCATGCTCGAAGGTCTCGGCGACATTCCCCCATTCCAACCACCGATCACCATCAAACGCGACACCACCTGAGCGCTGGGAACCAACCGCCAACAGACACCCATTTCGACAGCACAACATCCACCACCGATCAAGAAAGCGGTGATATCGATGAAGATCCAAGTCAACACAGACAGCAGCCTCGAGGGCAGTGACGTCGACGCCCTGACAGTCGAAACCGCCGTCCGCTCCGCGCTCGACCGCTACGGCGACCGGCTCACCATCGATATCTCGCCCGTCCAATACCGGAGGACCGACAGTGCGACCGACGCAATTGGCACAGCCAATTGCGTCGCCTGGGCAGCCTGCCCACGGGGTAGGGAAACGAACCATGCGCGCGCTCGGCTACGGATCCACCACTTCCGATACCGACGAGGCCGTCACGTGTCATCTCGACCTCGATATGGCCGACCAGTCGTGATCGATGCCCAACGAGTCCGACAGGGGGTCACGTCATGACCGACAGCACCGAATCAGACATACTCTACGGACCCCAGACCAAAGCCGCCATCGCCGACTTCGACGCCTCCGGAGAACCGATACCCACAGCGCTGATCCGGGAACTCGCAGCGATCAGGGCCGAGGCAGCGGTCGTCAATGCGCAGCAGAGTCCGAGAGCTCTCGCGTGGGAGTCGCCACAAGACTGAGTGATCGACGCGGCAGCGGCTGCAAGCGTCGCTGCACTTCATGGCGATGCCACGATCGTCGCTGGTGAGGACCACACAACTGCGTTCGCGATGCTCGAAGAAAGACGAGCGGTGCGCGTTCTCCGCGTCGCAGACCTAAATCTGGCTGATATCGAGAAGACAAGGGAGCGTCTGACACTCCGAAGGTCATCGTGATTTTCGGTCTCTAGGTCTAATTGCTGTCTGAGCCTGCGGGCCCCGGCCAAATCAGGTCGACACCATCCCACAGTTCGTTGGCTACTGCGGGGTCGATCATCGACTCAAAGTCTGGTAGTTCACTGAACACCCCAGCCTCGGTAAGTGCCTCAGCTTCAGCACGAACGAGGTCAGGGTACACAAGCCCGAAAGGGTCACCAGCCGGCGTGGTGTTGAGTACGATCGCCGATTCCTGCGCCCATCGAAACGACTCACCTTCAAAGGTCAGGAAGCCTTCGGCGGCTTGCACCAGATCGACGGTGTGTTGCACCGCTACATCTGGGCTATCCAGAGCAAACTGGAAACCGCGGAAAGACGCCCGCACAAAATCTTGCACCACTGTGGGGTGTTCTTCCAGAAAACTCCGCGAGGCGAACTGAATGCCGAATGACGCCGGCACGTTGTAGTCGAGCGGATCAAACATGCGGAATTCAACTCCGGCTGCCTCAAGCTGTCGCGGTTCGTTGGACTTGTACACAGGAAGTGCATCGATTCCAAGATTCAGGTGCGTAACCGGATCAAACCCGTCAAGCAGAACTTCGTCCAGCTCAGATCGCTCCACGCCTTCAAGGGCGAGCATGAGCTGGATTGAGTAGGGAATGTCGCCCTTTACGCCCATGGTGGTCCCAACGAGATCAGCGACTTCCTGTATTGTTGAGTCTGCTGGGACAACAAGAGCTTCGATCGCTGTCTTCCCGTAGTCCACCACGACAACCAGGTCTGTGCCAGCAATATTGTTGTTCATTATTTCGCCGAGTGACCCACCTGATCCCAGTTGGGCGACGCCGCTGTCGACGAGTACCGCGTTGCCAGGAGCGAATCCTGGCTGGATTGTCACATCGAGGCATACCTCTTCAAAGAACCCTTCTGCGCGGGCGACGATCGGTCCCAGAATGTTGGCCGACGCGGAGTAGTCAAAACTCGTCACGAACGTGACCTCGCCGACACTTCGGTTCATCTCGCAGCGTTCCCCGGCGGTTTGATCGCTGCCAGCAGGGGCTTCTGTGGCGGGGGCCACCGTTGACTCAGCTTCCTCTACGCCGTCATTGCCACAACCGGTCGCGAATACAACGACCGCTAGAACGACTCCTAGAAGCGTTGCCCCCTTATGCCCTTGCTGTGCGCGAAGTGGTCGAGCCTTGTTCATGAGGTCTCCTGGAGATTTTGCCAATGCAGGACTCGTCGTTCGACAAGTCCGAGAATGACTATGGAAAGGACACCAACTATGGCGAGCATGAAGATGCTCGCCCATAGTTGGTCGATCAATATGCGTGCCTGAGCGCTTCGGATTTGGTAGCCGAGGCCACCGGTTGAGCCGAACCATTCGCCTATGACGGCACCGACCAGAGCAAGGCCGACGCCGATTTTCGCTGAGGAGAATAGGTAGGGGAACGCTTGCGGGACTCGAAGGCGCCAAAAGACGGCGCTGGTGCTTGCGTCAACTGACCTAAACAGTTCATACGTTGCAGGATCAATCGAGCGGAAGCCAGTCGCGGCATTAACCATGAACGGGACGAAACAGACGATTGATGCAATCAGTACCTTCGGCGCGAGTCCGAAGCCGAGCCATGTGATGATCGCTGGAGCGAGAGCCACGATAGGAGTCACTTGAACGACGATGGCGACTGGAACGATTGCTCGTTCTGCCAGGCTCGAGTGCACAATAATTGTGGCAACAGCGAACGCCGATACAAATGCGAAACCCATGCCAAGAAGCGCTTCGGTAATGGTCAACCTTGTGTGGTGCAGGTAAAACCCGGGGTGCGAAGCAAGGTGTCTCAGCACTTGCGATGGCGCCGGCAAGATCACCCTCCG
>JBDNHG010000516.1:0-1632 GCA_041688925.1 Acidimicrobiales bacterium
CCCGAGCAGGTCACACCAGAAGTGATGCGACTCGTCCATGTTGTGCACGTTGAGCACAAGGTGATTGACGCCTGCGGGTGTGACAGCCGCGGTTCGTTTGCCTTTTGTCTCGGCAGGTGTGCTTGGTTCGCTCATTGTCTCCCCTAGTGCCAGCGCCCTGTCGCTGCGTGCCGACCCGACACTATGCGAAACTCGACGCCACGAAAACCAACGAGGTGGCCAGGCCATGGTGCCATCGGCAGGCCGTCTATTCGACGATGCCGAAGCTGATCTGGCCGAGCGGTCCGTAGTCAGCTACGAAGGTGTCGCCGCTCTGCATGGGATGGGCCTTGATGAACGAACCCGACAGCACGGTTTGGCCAGCCTGCATCTCAACACCGAACTCGTCGAGCTTGCGTGCCAGCCAGGCGACCGAGTTGATCGGGTTGCCCATCACCGCGGCCGCGGTTCCCGACTCTTCGATCTCGCCATTCTTGTAGAGCGCCCCACCAATGTGGCGCACGTCAATGTCGGTCAGCTTGCGGGGGCTAGCGCCAACCATGATGAAGCCGCACGACGCCGCGTCTGCGATCGAGTCGATCACGCCGGGTTTGCCTCGTTTGGAATAACGGCCATCGACGACTTCGATGGCCGGCATCACATAGTCGGTCGCGTTGACTACATCGACGGCATTGACGTGGGGGCCACCGAGATTCTTCGACAATACGAAGACCAGTTCGATCTCGACCAGCGGACGGTTCAGTATCGACATCGACACGCGCGTGCCTTCGTCGAGGAACCAGTTGTCGAAGATGGTGCCGTAGTCGGGTTCGGTCGCGCCGGTCACTGATCGCATCGCTTTGGATGTCAGGCCGACCTTGTGACCTTTGACGACCCGCCCGGCGGCGACCTTGAGGTCGGTGACGTACTGACCTATCGCATAGGCGTCCTCGATGTCAGCGCCCTCATAGGTGAGCGTGATCGGCTCCATCCACTCACGGGTCAACTCGGCGTGGAACAGCCCATCGGCCGCTTCGCGTCGCTGTGCATACGTCATGGCCATAATCAGCATCCTCTCGTTGGCCGTGCCATTGTTGCCCAGTCGAGGTGCCGCCCACGGCATCCCCACACCGCATCCGTGCATCGCATCGAGCACCGTGAAACGATGGACACACAGCTCACTAGTCCGAGCGTTGTTTCGCAAGGCAGGAAACCTCATCCATGACCGAAGTATCTGACATCCCCAACGTTCTCACCGACGAGCTACGAGCCAAGCTCGCCAGCGTCGGGGTCGCCACGCTCACCCATCAGCTCCAGATGCGAGGCATGCGTTCCACCTTCCTGTCAGGCCTCAAACCGTTGCTGGCGAATCAGTCTCTTGTGGGCAGGGCCCGCACGCTGCGTTATGTCGCCCATCGCCAAGACAAGCTCGCAGAGATGTCGGGCGGGCTCAACCCGCAACGGCGAGCCTCAGAAACCGCGGAACCCGGCGATGTCATCGTGATCGAAGCGCGTGACGTTCCCGACGCTGGCACGGTCGGCGATATCTATGCCATGCGGGCATTCCAGCGCGGCGCACTTGGAATCATCACCGACGGTGCACTGCGCGATACGCCGGCCATTGCAGACCTCGGTCAGCCGGTGTACCACCGC
>JBDNHG010000517.1:0-6015 GCA_041688925.1 Acidimicrobiales bacterium
CCGTGTCGCAGATTTCTGCCGTCTCATCGACAAAGGTGGCCAACTGCCGTCGCTGACCAAATGGACTGATTCCCCCGGCCACATAACCACTGCTGCGCTCTGCGTCGGCGACCATGGCCATGCTGGCGCGCTTCGCCCCGGCGGCCCGAGCGAGCGCCTTGAGATCGAGTTGGTAGGCGACGGGCACGATCGCTACGACCAGCTGGCCCCGATCGCCATCGAGGCGGGCCATGAGCGTCTTGAACACGACCTCGGCGTTGAGACCGAGTTTGTCGGCCGCTTCGAGACCGAACGACGCTGCCGTCGGGTCATGGTCATAGGGCAGCATTTGGTAGTGGATGCCATTCGAATCGAGAAACACGGTCGCTGGCGTCTGCACAGCCATGAGTTTCGCAGATGGCGGGCGGGTAGCGATGGTGATAGTGCTCGCTACCATCACGCCGTGCTCGCTACCATCACGCCGTGGTTGAGTGCAACAAGGTCGAGCTACAGCATGATTGACGTGCGGCATGGTTGAAGTACACGGCGCCACGGTGCTGCTGATGTGGGCGACCGGCGGATTCTTCTTCCTCTGGGTCACGACTCGGCGACGTGAAGTCGGGCTGGGTTACGGCTGGACGATGCGACTCACCTACATCGTGATCGCTGCGTTGGCCGTGCTCACCGGGTTCATGTCTGGCGCGTATTGGCCTCGAGAAATCTTTGGCTTGGCGTCGATCGCTGGCTCGATTGTCGCTCTTGGTGAGTCATGGTTCCGCCGCGGCGTCGGCGTCGCGGGGCAACGACAAGTGGTCGAACGCCGCAGCCAGCGCGTTGCCGACATGACAGGAATCGACAAAGGCGAACAACGATTCGACGCCGATGCACCCGAGTTCCGCCCCTGGCTCGACCTGCTCGCGCCGGCGCTGGGCACCATTGCGCTGCTTGCCGCAGCGGTGCACGCAGAGGGCCCGGCATGGCTGTCGATCTTGCGGGTGCTTGCCGGAGCCGTGTTCTTGGGGGTCGTCAGCGACGCCATGTTGCTCGGCCACTGGTACCTGGTGCAGCCAGGTTTGGCCAGAGCGCCCATCCTCGAGCTGGTGCGTTACACGATGTGGGCCTGGGTGCCGCACGTCATCGTGTTCCTGC
Source organism: Acidimicrobiales bacterium (assembly GCA_041688925.1). Taxonomy (GTDB): domain Bacteria; phylum Actinomycetota; class Acidimicrobiia; order Acidimicrobiales; family UBA10347; genus UBA10347. The sequence goes on from JBDNHG010000517.1 coordinate 1,129, forward strand.
TTCCCACGGGTATGTGGTCAGTGCTCAACGGCTCGATCGACGACGGCTACGGCGGCATGCTCGGCTGGTTCTGGGTCGCCAGCACCCTCACGACCATCGTGCTGGTGTTCGTCACCCGCGCAGCGCTCAAGGAACGTCAATATGCAGCGGTTATGGCTGCGACCGGTCTTATGTACCTCGCAATTCTCACCGCATTCGGCCAAGATGTCGTTGCTCGGATCTTGTTGGATCGCTGATTTCCCGCCATACTGCACCAGCATCAGAAGTGGCAGACAACAGCAACATCAGCAACGTCCGCCCGAACAAACGGAACCTACGGGACGAGGAACCGCAATGCCGAGAGCAATATGGAGTGGCGCAATCAGTTTCGGGCTGATCACGGTGCCAGTGCGGCTGTACAGCGCCGTTTCTCGCAAGTCGGTCAGCTTCAACCAGCTCGATCAACGCACCGGAAGCCGCATCAAGCGCAAATGGGTGTCAGCACTCGACGGCGAGGAAGTGCCGAACGACGAGCTCGTACGCGGCTATGAGATCACGAGCGGGAACTACGTGACGGTCAGCGACGAGGAACTGCGATCGCTCGACCCCGAAGCGTCGCGCAGCATCGACATCGTCGAGTTCGTCGACCTTGCCGAGGTCGACCCGCTGGCCTATGACAATGCGTACTATCTCGAACCCGACGAGCTTGCGGTCAAGGCATACAAGGTGCTGATGGTGGCGCTCGAGCAGGCCGGGAAGGTCGGCATTGCTCGAATAGTCATGCGCCAAAAGGAATACCTGGCCGTGATCAGGCCGACCGAAAATGCGCTGGTGCTGTCGACGATGGTCTACGCAGACGAGATCAATCCGACCGAAGGCATCGAGGGTCTCGACAAGGTCGCCGACATCGAAGTGTCTGCCGCCGAGATCTCGATGGCCGAGACGCTGATCGGCGCACTCGAGGCTGACTACGACCCGGCGAAGTACACCGACGGTTACCGCCAGCGAGTGCTCGAGCTGATCCAGAAGAAGTCCGAGGGTGAAGAAATCATGGTCGCCGACGAGGCTGCTCCAGCGGCGTCGTCACAGGTGGTCGATCTGATGGCGGCGCTCGAAGCCAGCGTGGCCGCAGCCAAAGAGGCGCGCGGTCGCCATCCGTCGGCCGGCGACGAAGACGAGCCGGCCGAAAAGAAGTCAACCAAGAAGGCTGCCGCAAAGAAGAAGGCCAGCTGACTAGCCCATGGCTGCGAGTGAGGTGACGGTCGAGGTCGGTTCTCGCACGCTGAAACTGACCAATCTCGAGAAGGTCTTGTATCCCCAGACGGGCTTCACCAAGGCGAGCGTCATCGACTACTACGTGCGTATTGCACCGGTGATATTAGCTCACATCGGCGACCGAGGGATCACGATGCGGCGCTTCCCCGATGGCGTCGATGCAGAGTCGTTCTTCAACAAGCGTTGTCCTGACTGGCGCCCCGATTGGTTGCGCGCGGTTCCAGGACCGGGCGAAAGCGACGGGTCGATCGACTATTGCCAGCTCGACGAGGTCGCTTCGATCGCGTGGGCAGCCAATCTTGCTGCGCTCGAAATCCACGCGCCTATGGCCCGCGCCAACGACATCGAGGCGCCCACCATGCTCGTGTACGACCTCGACCCGGGTGAGGGAACCGGCATGACTGAGTGTTGCCAGATCGCGCAGTCGCTCGCCGAGGTACTTGATGCCGTCGGGCTCGAGTCATGGCCGAAGACGTCGGGGTCCAAAGGCCTTCAGCTCTACGTCCCGCTCAATACGCCGCACACCCATCAGCATGTGAGCGCGTTCGCAAAAGCCACCGGCCAATTGCTGGAACGAGATCGACCCAAGCAGATCACGACAACGATGGGCGCCGGCAATCGGGTCGGCAAGGTGTTGATCGACTGGAGCCAGAACAGTCGGCACAAGACGACCATCGCTCCCTATTCACTGCGCGCCAAGCCAACGCCCACCGCGTCGACGCCGCTCACGTGGGACGAAGTCTCCTCCGGAGCCGCAGGGCAGCCGCTGAGCTTCGAAGCCCCCGAAGTACTCGCCCGGGTAGCCGAGCTCGGCGACCTGTTTGCGCCGACCGTCACGCTCGAACAACAACTCCCCGGAGCCACCCCCGACGACCTCTGAACCCACCACCCAGAATCTGTGACCCTCAACGATGACTATGTCAACGTGGAGGGTCACAGATGTCGCAACGGGGAGAGGTCCGGTCTCGACAGCCTGAAGCGCTAGCGTCACAGGATGTCTTCAGTTCCCGCCATTCGACTTGCTCGCAAGGATCCGGCTGCAGCCGAGATTCACGGGCTTCCCCTGACAACCGAGCAGGTCACAACCGAAGACGGCTCGTTGCCGTGGAAGCAGATCACGGCGCAAGGCTTCACCGGCAAGCTGGGCGAGAGCGCGATGATCATGGTTGACGGCGCGGTTCGCTGCCTGGTGGGCATGGGCGACGGCGATCGGGTTGATGCTGATGCGTGGCGTCGCATCGGTGCCACGTTCGTTCGAGCTGCGAAACGTGCGAAGGTTGTATCTATCGCCGTGACAGCGGTGACCGATATCGAAACCCTGGCCGAAGGCATCATCCTCGGCTTCTATGACTACACCGAGTTCAAGAGCGAACCCGTCAAAGAAACACTCAAAACCGTGTCCTTGGTCGGCACCACGAGCAAGAAGTCAGCCGCAGCGGTCGCCAAGGGCGTCGCCATCGCCGAGGCAGTCAATCAGGCCCGCGACCTTGTCAATGAGCCGGGCGGCAGCTTGACGCCAGAACGGTTCGCCAACGAAGCCAAGCGTCTGGCACGCCAACCGGGCTTGAGTATCAAGGTGCTCGGCATGACCGAGATCAAGAAGGCAAAGCTAGGCGGCTTGCTCGGCGTGAACCGAGGCAGCGATCTTCCGCCACGCCTGGTCGAGATGAGTTACAAGTGCTCAACACCGGGCGCACCTACGATCGCTCTTGTCGGCAAGGGCATCACCTTCGACTCTGGCGGTCTGTCGATCAAGACATCGGCCGGAATGACAACCATGAAGTGCGACATGGGTGGTGGCGCAGCCGTTATCGCCGCCATGTCGGCACTGCCTGCGCTCAAGCCCGAGGTCAATGTCAAGGCGTGGGTACCCATGACCGACAACATGCTGGGCGGCGACGCGACTCGTCTGGGCGACGTGCTCAAGATCCGCAATGGTAAGACAGTCGAGATTCTGAACACCGATGCCGAGGGACGCCTGGTCCTCGCCGATGGCCTTTCGCTCGCCAGCGAAGCGAAACCCGACGCAGTAATCGACTTGGCCACGCTGACCGGAGCCGCCGTGGTCGGCTTGGGCCGCGATTACTCGGCGCTCATGTCGAACAACGATGGCTTCGCCCGCCAGGTCGAGGTCGCTGCCGACGATGCGGCCGAGCTGACCTGGCGTCTGCCCCTGCCTGATCGCTATCGCAAACTGCTCGACTCGCCAATCGCAGACCTGAAGAATATCGGCGGCCCTTATGGCGGCTCGATTACCGCAGCATTGTTCCTGCAAGAGTTCGTTGCCGAAGGTCTGCCGTGGGCACACCTGGATATCGCTGGTCCTGCCTTCACCGAAGCGGTGCACGAGACCGGGCCAAAGGGCGGCACCGGCTACGGCGTGCGCACCCTGCTCTCACTCATCACCAACTTCACCAAACCTGAAGCAAGCTAGGAGCCTGCGTCGACGACTTCGGGCTTCCCGATCCTCGGTCGTCGACGCAGGCAAATCTAGGCGATCACTAGGGCAGCTGTTCCGGATCGGTCAATGCCCACTGCACCGCATGCCATGCGATGCTCGGATGGAACTGCCACTGGTGAAGCTGACGTTCGGCGTCATGGGTTGCTTCGCCCAATGCCAGCAGGGTGCGGGCAAGGTGGGCGGCCCGCACGAGTTCGGTTCTTCGCTGCGCCCCATCATCGGCCGGCTCGATCGTCCAGCTGTTGTGGAGCGCCTGTAACCGCGGGCTCAATCTATTCACCTGGCGATAGCTGAGGCGAGGAATCTTGCTGCGCACATAGAGCAGGTCGCCTTGTTGCTGCAAGAGATGAAACTTTTCGCACCGTTCGAGTGTGCGACCGAACGAACCGCGGCGATCCATACGGGGCCCCAGACCAATGTCGCGGCTCAGACTGACGCAGTCGATCTCGAACCCCTCAGGTGCGCCATCGAACTCATCGGCGAGTCGGCGCAACAACAGCGTGGTGCTGGGGCCAACAATTGGCAGCCAGAAGGTCTCGACATAGGCCGAGCGAGGGTCGTGTCCGTCGTCGTCTTGTTCGGGGTCAACCCAGGGCATGCAGCCGAACTTGTCGGGGATCAGCTCTGGGGGCGGGCTGGATTGTTCGGCTGCGGTGGTGGGTCGAGACGAGACTGAGAGGGGCGACGACATTCGGCTATCCGTTCGGTAAGTGTTTCCAGGGCGGGAAGCCGTGTACGTATCTTTCATTAACTGTCATGCAATGTCAAGCATTATAATCTCAAGCAGCATATTGCGCCGCTCGGTTGGACCGCCGCACGGCGGGCGCATAGGGTCAATGCGTGGATCAGAGTGTGAACGATGCAGCCATGACAGCCCGAGAGCTCATCGATGCGGCGCTTTCGATCGCCGTGCTGACGGGCGCCGGGATCTCTACCGACTCGGGCATACCCGACTTCCGGGGGCCGCAGGGTGTGTGGACGCAGAACCCCGAGGCCGAGAAGAAGTCGAATATTCACACCTACATACACGATGTCGAACACCGCAAGGCCAACTGGCAGCGGCTCGCCAAACGGCAGATCTGGGCCGAGGTTGATCCCAACGATGGTCATCGGGCGCTGTTGACGCTCGAGCATCGTTCGAAGCTGCACACGCTGGTCACCCAGAACGTCGA
>JBDNHG010000518.1:0-4048 GCA_041688925.1 Acidimicrobiales bacterium
ATCAAAATAGTCAAAATTGGTATAGCTGCCAACAACGCGGCCGCGATCCCCACGTTGGCCTCACCGGGATTGGCGTTCGCGACGGCGCGCAAACCGATCTGGATGGTGTTCCAGTCAGATTCATCGGTGATCGCCCGGGGCCACAGATAGCTGTTCCATGACGAGAGGAACGCCAAGTCGGTGAAGGCGGCCAGCACCGGTCGGGTCAGAGGGATCGCTACTCGCCACAGGAATTGCACATGACCGAACCCGTCGAGCTGGGCGGCCTCGCGCAGGTCTCGGGGCACACCCAAGAATCCTTGGCGGAGCAAGAAGATGCCGAGTGCGGTCGCCAAAAACGGCACCGTCAGGCCTTGCAGCGAGTTCGTCCAGTCGAGTTCTCGGATAGTGCGTGAGTTCGCCACCAGCGTGACCTCGATCGGCAACATGAGGGTGGCCATACACACTGCGAACATGGTTCGTTTGAACGGAAACTCGACGAACGCGAACGCGTAGGCGGCGAGCACACTTGTGATGACCTGCCCCACAACGATGATGATCGTCGCGCTGGACGAGATGAGTAGCTGGCGTCCGAAGTTGCCCTCGTTGAACGCCCGGGCGAAGACATCCCACTCGACGTCGACCGGATACGGAGGTTGGCCGTGTTCGAATGACCAGCTGATCGGATCTGACAACGCCCGTACGATCGTCATCCAAATCGGAAATAGCACCGCCATGCTCAGCAGCGTCAACAGCACGTACCAGCCGAGCCGGCCGAATCTAGCCACCATAGTGCACCCGCCGTTCGAGCAGCCGGAACTGCAGCGACGCGATCGCCGCGGTGACCACGAACAGCCCGACCGACATGACCGAGCCTTCGCCCAGGCTGCGGGGGTCTTGGCTGTTGAAAATTTTGAACACCACCACTTCGGTGGCGCCGGCCGGGCCACCGCCGGTGAGCACATCGATCTGGGCAAACGCTTGCAGCCCGAACACGGTCAGAGCGACCGACAAGAAGAGCAGCGTTGGTGTGATGAGCGGCAGGGTGATGCGGGTGAAGGTGCGGACCGGGCCGTAGCCATCGAGCCGTGCCGCCTCGAGCAGGTCATCGGGAATGGCCTGCAGTCCCGCCAGGGTGATCACGAACGTCAAACCCAGGTTCTGCCACACGCCGGTCAACGCCACCGCGTAGATTGCGCGATCAGGATCGAGCAGGTCGAAGATCCACGGATTGCTCAGATAGCCGACACTGGGCTCGAGTAGCACGAAGAAGATCACCGCGGTTACCGCGGTCGAACTGGCGATCGTGCTCGAGAAGATGACTTGGAAGACCCGGATGCCACGGAGCTGACGGTTCGCCGCCACCGCCAGGCCGATGCCGAGCACGACGCCGATAGGCACGGTCAGCAGCACAAACTGGAACGTGATCCACAGTCCTTCTCGGAACTCGTCGCCGGTGAGCACGTCGACGTATTGGCTCGGTCCGACCCAGCGCTGACGTGTACCGGTGCGATTCTGCTCGTGGAACCCAAGCCAGATGATGCGCCACAGGGGATAGAAGGCGAAGGCCGCAAAGATGAACAATGCCGGGGCCAACAACCCGTAGCCAGCGAGCGCGCCGCGCAGCCTGGGGGTCCGTCTCATGCGATGGCCGGTTTCATGGCGTGAGGGGCGAAAGCTGTGGCGGCGAAAGCTGTGGCGGCGAAAGCTGGGGCGGCGAGAGTCGCTCGCCCGAATCGGCATCGAAGAGGTGCAGGTGCCCCGGTTTGATGATGAGATGCACCTGCGTGCCGGGCGAGGTGTCGAAGCGTTCGTCCGTGTCTCGCAACAGCAGTCGGCTGCCGGCGACCTCGACAGCGACAATCTGTTCGTGTCCGAGCCACTCGCAGCCGATGACGGTTGCGGCCATCCCTTCGGCAGCGAGCTCGAGATCCTCGGGGCGAACGCCGACATCGACGGCAAGACCGTCGGCTGGGCCGCCCCAGACGGCGCCGAGGTCGAACGCATGACCACCGATCTCGACAGCCAGTGAGCGGTCACTTCGACGCACGCGCCCGGCGATGATGTTCATCGGCGGGCTACCGATGAAGCGGGCAACGAAGACGTTCGCGGGCTGGTCATAGAGCTCGCGAGGCGCCGCGACCTGTTGCAGCTTCCCCTCGACGAGCACTGCGATGCGGGTTGCCATCGTCATCGCTTCGACCTGATCGTGGGTGACGTAGACAAACGTGGCGCCGAGTTCGGCGTGCAGGTCGACAAGCTCGCCGCGGGTCTCGGTGCGCAGCTTGGCATCGAGGTTCGAGAGCGGTTCGTCCATCAAGAAGACGGCGGGTTTGCGCACGATCGCCCGGGCCAGCGCTACTCGCTGGCGTTGCCCGCCCGAGAGCTGAGCGGGCTTGCGACCCAACAGGTCGGTCAATCCCAGCATGTCGGCGGCCCGGTGCACAGCCTGGGTGCGAACCTCGCGAGTGGTGCGTTCAGAACGCCGGCCGATCAACGGCGATTCGATGTTCTTGGCGACCGTCATGTGGGGATAGAGCGCATAACTCTGAAACACCATGGCGATGTCTCGATGGCGAGCATCGATGTCGTTCACGACCTCGCCGTCGATCGAGATCGTGCCGCTGGTCGGCGTCTCGAGACCGGCCAACATGCGCAATGCAGTGCTCTTGCCACAACCTGACGGGCCCAGCAGCACCAGAAACTCACCGTCGGCGATCTCGAGCGTGAGATCGTCGACCGCGACGGTTTCTCCGAATTCCTTCGTCACTTCAGAGAAGGAGATCGAGCTCATGGTCCTCGGTCCATTCTGATCGGAATTCCCACGGTACGCGAATGCAGGCGCTGATCAACCGTCGCCCGATGACCCGATGTTGCGCCAAGGCGATCTCGGGCCCCAGGGGCAAAGGTCCCCCATGCGGTGCAAGATCAGACCGGGCCGATGCGCTCCTGCAGTCCCTGGAGTTCAACGCCTGGCAGCGTGCGGAAAGACACATGCCGCACGGCTCAACGACCATTCATCACCGCTCTGTAACCCCGGCATTAGCCGAGGAGGAGGACGTCGTCGCCGTGAAGAGCTGCGAGTCCGCGGTCGAGTGTGACCAGCTGAGTGCCGGTAGCTGCGGCCAACGCCACCAAGTAGGCGTCAGTCACCTGACGATGCCCGATGACGCCGCGCACCATGGCCAAGTCGAACGTGACCGAGTCGGGAACAAACTGGTGCCATGGCTGGGCGCGAATCTGCTGCAACACCTCGATCGCTTCGGCAGCGATGTTGCCTGAGCGGATAAGGAAACGAATGAGCGCTCCCTCGGTGATTGGACACGTGACCAGGCCCGCGTCGCTCTCGGCAAACCAAGCGTGTGTGACTTCATGGTGCACATGATCACTGACGGCCAGGGCGATCAAGACGTTGCTGTCTACGAGTGAGTTCATTCGTCCGAGTTCATTCATCTGTGTTCATTCGTCTTCAAGCGAAGCCACATCTTCGAGCGTTACCGCACGACCGACCGACACGACAGGAAATCCGCGGGCACCGGACGCCTGATCGTTGGACCGAGTCGGCGCACGGGCCGCCATGATCAGCTCAGCGACGATCGTGCCCATGGACTTCCCTTGTTGATGCGCCAGCTCGCGCACCAACGCATGTACGTGGTCTGGCAGGTCAAACGTTGTGCGCATCATCACATCGTAGTGCGGCGATGCGCGATGGTTGCCCGTCATTGTTCGGTGCTGCATGACGTCCGAAGCAGCCACTTGAGCATCACCCGTTCTCCAGGGTTGGTCGCGACGTGTTCGGCGGGCGGCTGAAAAGCATCCATCGCTGTTCTGGGCGGGCGACTCGTCGCGGACACTTGCTTGGACGACCTGGCGCGATTCGAGTTCAACCAGCCACTGTGGCAACAACGACGTCGCGATGCCTGCCGGAACCGCATCATGGCCCTGCAAGGATCTGCACGCGATTCCCAGGGCAATGGTCTCGGGCCAGGCCGCTGCAAGAAGTTCGTCAACGGCCTGTGAGTCTTGGTCTGCGAAGTGCGACAGGTGCTCGCATGCACTCGACATGAGC
>JBDNHG010000519.1:0-1505 GCA_041688925.1 Acidimicrobiales bacterium
GACCTCGACGAAGCAGCGCAGAAGCTGGCATCGGTGCTCGAATCGGTCGATGCCGACATCCTGATCGGCTATGACCCCCATGGGGTCTACGGGCATCCTGACCATGTGCAGGTGCACCTCGTCGGCGCTCGCGCTGCCGAGCTGGCCGGAATCGACCGGGTTCTGTGGGCAACGGTGAACCGCACCGCGTTCGAACGTGCGGCCGAAGAGGGTGCATTCGGCGACGACGAGCCCACCGACGACGAGCGTGTCGACCGCACGCAGTTCGGTATGCCAGAAGACGAGTTGACGCATGCGATCGACGTCGGTGCGGGGCTTGAACGAAAGCGTGAATCGTTGATGGCGCACGCAAGCCAGATCAATGCCGACAGCTTCTTTCTTTCTATGCCAGAAGAGCAGTTCGCGATGGCGTTTGGCACCGAATGGTTTGTCGACGCCAACCGCCACCAGGCGAGCCCGCAGCGACAAGGCGAGTTCGCTACGAGCCTGTTCGACTGATTCTCATGCTTTCTGATGCACATACCGTGCTGGCCTGGGTTGTGGTCGTGGCCAATGGTGCCGCCGGCATTTGGTCATTGACCGCTCACTTCGTCGAGGGCGTGCGGCACCGAATGTTGTGGATCTTCATCACGGTCGCACAGGTATTGCTGTTCGTCGAGGTTGCATTGGGTGTCGCCCGGTTGTCGCAGCTCGAGGGCGAGGCACCCGAATTCCACACGTTCTATGGGTTCTTGACGCTGATAGCTGTAGCCATCTTGTACGGGTATCGCACCCAGCTCAATCATGTGCGCTACCTGTTGTATGGCGGTGGCAGCTTGTTCATCATGGGCTTGGCCATTCGTGCGATGTTGCTCGACGCAACGCCGGTGCTGTAGCCCGTTCGCTTCGCTGGCTGGCTGAATGGATGGCTGAATGGATGGCTGGCCCGCCTCATGGCGTAGATCGACTCGTCGAGCGCAGCGCAGTAGTGTCAGCGCAACGTCGAACGCCAAGGGAGCGTGTTGTGTGAGTCAGCGCCTATGTTTTTGTGCTCACCGATATGGACAAGACGGGCACGGTGGCTGATGCGATTCGGGAGATCGATGGTGTCGTCGAAGTCAATGTCGTAACTGTCCCCTATGACGTGATTGTCAAGGCCTCGGCCGACAGCATGGATGAACTCGGCCGGATGGTGCTGGGCAAGGTCCACAAGGTGGCTGGCATCACCCGCACCATCACGAGCGTCGTCAGCAACTGACAGCAACCCGAATGCTCTACGACAGCCACGGCTGCGGTATTTCCACGTGGCACTGCAATTGTCCGGATGTCTGCACCAACTGGGCTAGCTTTGCTCGGGTATGACCGAGACCCGTGTTACACCGACCAATCTGCCCGAGCTGTCGTTGACGGTGAGTCGTCGTGGTGAGGGCCCAGCCGTCGTGTTATTGCATGGGTTCCCGGAGATCGCCTATTCGTGGCGTCACCAGATTCCAGCGCTGGCCGAGGCGGGGTACCAGGTCATTGCA
>JBDNHG010000520.1:0-7237 GCA_041688925.1 Acidimicrobiales bacterium
ATCGCAGAACAAGCCGACGATATCGACGGGCTATATATCCAGGTTGGTGGCGGAGCATTGGCGACCGCAACCGCCTCGGGTATGTCGGGCGTGCGGCTCTACCCGGTGCAGGCCGAGGGTTGTGCGCCGCTCAGGCGAGCGTGGGATCGACTGGCGCCCGACTTCGATCTCGACGCCGCCCAGCAGCCCGACCAGCACTTCATGACACCGTGGGAAAACCCGCACAGCCTTGCCACCGGCATCCTCGACGACATCACCTATGACTGGGTGCCGCTGGTGCACACGACGCACGAGCGCGGCGGTCATCCAATCGTTGCTCCCGAACCACTCATCGAGAAGGCCTATGGGCTTGCCCACGAGCACACCGACGTGAACGTGTGTGCAACCGGCACTGCCGGATTAGCTGGGCTCTTGACGGAACCCGCAGCGGCCGACGAACATGCGGTTGTGCTGTTCACCGGAATCGACCGAACATGAACGGCCGGCCATGACGGCTTCGCCGATCGAACGCCACTGGGTGCAACGGCCCGGAACCCGCCTCGGAACAATGCATCGGCCGACCACGGTGCTCGATGCGCTTCGGCTGCTCGACGTCAAGCCCGATCTGCGGCCAGTCGCCGGAGGCACCGACCTGGTGCTCGAACTGGCCCGCAGCGGCCAGGGCGGCCAGGCCGAACTGCTCGACCTCACGAGCATCGACGGTTTCGCAGCGCTCGACTTCGATGCACCCGCCATCATCACCATCGGGGCGGGCGTCACCCATGCCGACATCTTGCACTCGTCACTCGCCGCCGAGCGCCTGCTTCCGCTGGCACAGGCGTGCCTAGAGATTGGGTCACCCCAGCTGCGCAACCGGGCCACCGTTGTCGGAAATCTGGTCACGGCCAGCCCAGCCAACGACACGATCTCCGCTCTGGTCGCGCTCGATGCCACCGTCGTGATCGCCCGCCTCGAGCGCGATTCTCTCGTTGAACGTTCGGTGCAGCTCACCGACTTCTACACCGGTTTCCGAGCAACGGTGCTCGAGCCTGGCGAACTGGTGGTGCGATTGACCATCGCCCAGCCGACGTCGACGCAGCGAGGCATTTGGGTCAAAGCGGGCCTGCGCAAAGCACAAGCCATTTCGGTTGTGCACGCCGGTTTCAACCTCGCCTTTGCATCCGACGGCACCGTCACCAGCGCTCGCATCGCACTAGGCAGCGTTGGCCCGACGGTTGCGCTCAGCGAACCAGCGGCGCACGCACTGATTGGTTCGCCACTCACCAACGAGAGCATCGCTCGTGCCGTCGACGCCGCTGCCGCAAGCGTCGAGCCAATCGACGACGGCCGGGCCACCGCCGAATATCGTTCCCATTCGGTTCGTACGATCGTGGGTCGGGCGCTCCGAGCCATCGCAGCCGGCACCGAGCGAGATCGTTGGCCATCGCGCATCCCGCTGCTCTCGGTCCGGGGTCAGAGCAATGCGCCGGCACCGCTGCACCCGCATCGGGCCGAAGTCCACGAAGTCACGGTCGAGGTGAATGGCGACAAGCACACCCATGCCATTACTGGCACCGGCACGCTGCTCGATTGGTTGCGCGAAACGGCCGGGCCCGGCACCAAAGAGGGCTGCGCCGAAGGCGAGTGCGGTGCCTGCACCGTCCACCTCGACGGTGATGCCGTCATGAGCTGCCTGGTGCCCGCAGCGCAGGCCGATGGCGCTCATGTGCGCACCATCGAAGGACTGGGAACCGAGGCCGACGTCCATCCAATGAAGCAGGCGTTCGTCGACAAGTTCGCGGTGCAGTGTGGCTATTGCATCCCCGGATTCGTCATGGCGGCACAACGTATGGCCGACGAGCTGCAAACGCCGCCGACACGGGCCGAAATCGAGCTTGCGCTATCCGGAAATCTCTGCCGTTGTACCGGTTATTACAACATCATCGATGCCGTACTCGCCGCCATAGAGGCCGATGCAGGGGCGAGCGATCTAGGGAGCACCGCATGAGCGTTGGTTCATCACCGATTCGGTTCGATGCGCTGGCCAAGACGCATGGCACCGCCATGTACCCCGGCGACCGACACGTCGAAAACGCACTCGTTGCCCGTGTCGTGTTCACCGGCCAAGCACACGCCAGGCTCCTCCACCTCGATACAACCGCCGCCGAGCAAGTCGAAGGTGTCATTGCGCTGATCACCGCCGCCGACGTGCCCCGCAACGAATATGGCCTGACAAAGTTTGACCAGCCGGTCTTGATCGGCCCCGGCGACGATGATTCGGTTGCGGTGGCGACCAACATCAGCCGATGGGAAGCCGATCATCTTGCCGTCGTCGTCGCCGAGACCTACGACGCTGCAGACCGAGCTGTAGCCCTAATCGAGGTCGAATGGCAGCAACTCGACTTGGTGCCCGACATCGATGCAGCGCTCGACGATCGGGTGCTCGTGCATCCCGAGGACGGCACGAACAGCTACGCCCATCTCAAAATTCGGCGCGGTGACACCGCAGCAGGTTTCGCCGCCGCCGCTGTCATCGTCGAGCACACCTACGAGCTGCCCTATCAAGAGCATGCGTATCTGCAGCCCGAGGCAGCCACGTCGTGGATCGATGAGTCTGGCCGGGTGACCATCGAGGTCGCCGGCCAGTGGACCCACGAGGATCAAGAACAGGTCGCCCACGCGCTCGATGTCGACCCGTCACAGGTGCGAATTATCTATCCCGCGATCGGTGGCGCATTTGGTGGACGCGAAGACATGTCGCTACAGATCGTCATGGCACTGGCGGCACGCAAGGTCGCCGACCTGGGCTTTGACCGTGCGGTACAGAGCCGCTGGAGCCGCGAAGAATCGATCGTTGGTCACCACAAACGCCACCGAGGACGCATTCACGCTCGCCATGGCGCTGACGCCAACGGCAAGCTCACCGCCATCGAAGCAACCGTCATGCTTGATGCCGGCGCCTACAACTACACATCGAACAAGGTGCTGGGCAACGCCCACCTCAGCGTTGCTGGCCCCTACGAGATCGAGAATGCCACGATCGACAGTTTCGCGGTCTATACGACCAGCCCGCCCGGGGGAGCCTTCCGAGGCTTCGGCGGTCCTCAAGGAGCGTTCGTCTCCGAGATGCAGATGAACCGGTTGGCCGAGGCGCTCGGTATCGATCCAGTCCAGCTTCGGCGTCGCAACCAGGTCAGCGAAGGATCACGAGGTATCACCGGCGCGGTATTGCCGGCAGGTGTGTCGCTGCCGCAGGTCATCGACGCTTGCGCCGAGCGGGCGCGCTTCACCGAACCACTCGCACTGGGCGAACCCTTTACGCCCTATGCATCGCTTCCGCCAGATCCTGCCGCAGTCAAACGCGGTCGAGGATTCGCCGCAGGCTACAAAAATGTCGGATTCTCGTTCGGGTTTCCCGAGCGATGCGAGGCCGAAATCCACCTGCATGGTGCTGCCGAAGACACCGAACCCCTGAGCGCGGATCTGTTCCATGCTGGTGCCGAAGTCGGGCAGGGTTCACATCAAGCGTTCTTGCAGATGGCGGCCGAAGCCACCGGCGTGGCGCTCGAACACGTCGCCGGCCACTTCAGTGACACCACCAACACGGGCGATTCAGGGTCTGCGTCGGCCAGTCGGCTGACCTTCATGGCCGGCAATTCGATTGTTGCCGCCGCCGAGACGGCCGCCAAAGCGTGGGCTGACGGCGAGCGCCCGGCCGTTGGCTTCGCCCGCTATGTGCCACCCGAGACCGACATGCTCGACGCAGAAACGGGTGCAGGGCAGCCGAACTTCAGCTACGGCTACATGGCGCAGGTTGTCGAGTTGACTGTCGACACCGAGACCGGACACATCCGCGTCGACAAGGTGATTTCGACGCACGACGTGGGGCGGGCTATCAATCCTGAGCTGCTGCGAGGCCAGGTCGAAGGTGCCGTCGTGCAAGCCCATGGCTACGTCCTGAGCGAGCATCTCCAGGTCATCGATGGCACGATTCGCAACCCGCGGTTTTCCTCCTATCTGATCCCCGGCATCGGTGATGTTCCCACCGAGGTCGACACCGTCGTGCTCGAGTTGGCCGACCCCGTCGGGCCCTTCGGCGCCCGTGGTGTCGCCGAGATGCCATACATCACCTACGCTCCGGCAGTGGTAGCAGCACTGCACGACGCGACCGGCGTCTGGTTCAACGAGTTTCCGCTGACCCCATCACGGGTGCTGGCTGGGTTGCAAGGCGGGCAGGCATAGGCACCGATGAACCCTGCGGTAACGAGCGACTCTGGGTCAGGCGATGAGTCCGAGACGGCCGCCGAAGGCGCGGCCGACTCGGCTTCCTCCGATGATCGATCGCGACCGAGAACCTCGAGACGCACGTTCCTGACCGGGGCAGCGGCAGGCGCCGCCGCGGGTGCTGTCGCAGGTGGTATTCCGATCGTCATCCTTGCGGGGCGCTCTGACACTGCGGCCGACCCCGCGGCCGCAGCAGCGGAACCGACCACCACGAGCGGCAGCCCACGCCCCGCGTCCGAGCCCGCGGCCGCAGCGGCAGAACCGAGCGCTACAACAAGCACGGCACGTGCGCTCACACCTGCTGAACAGCGCCGGGCAGCATCGCTCGAAGTGCGAGAACGAGCGGCGCGCATGTCGTACGACATGGCGATGCCGGCGCATGAACCAAATGGCGATGAGCGCGCCGATATTGGCTATGCGTTCAGCTTCACCAAGGGCCTGCCGCACGACTATGACACCGGCCTGGTTGCGCGCCCTGAAGACTATGAACAATTCGTTGCCGCGGCGCAAAGCGGCGCAGCGCAAGACTTCATCGATACGCCGCTCGGACCCGACGACGGTTTCAGGACCGCAGCCAACGACGCGCCACGGCGGGGCTGGGAAAGCCAAGGCGTTGGTCTGAGCTTCGATCTCATCGGCGCTGACATGCAATCGCTCACCATGCCACCTGCGCCCGCTGTTGGGTCCCATGAACTCACCGGGGAGCTTGCCGAGGTCTATGCGCAAGCGTTGCTACGCGACGAGCAGCTTTCGAACCTGCGATTCGATGGCAGTACAACTGCGGTCCAAGAGAACATACTTGTTTCGCTGTCTGATCTCGAGTGGTTCGATGACTCGACGCCCTTGAGTGGGTTGTCTGCAGCCGCACGTCAGCGTCGGCGCACGATAATGAACCCGCAAACGGTGTTTCGGGGCCGGGCTCGCGGTGACACCATCGGCCCGTACATCTCGCAGCTGTTGCTGGCTGGTTCACCGCTTCTCGACGCCGGGCGCACCGCCGCCGATGGCCTCGTGGCATACGGCGCCCAGACCATAAACCAGCGCGTACGACAGGCAGCGCCGGTCGATTTCTTGACGAGCTGGGACGAATGGTTCGACGTGCAGAACGCGCTGGCGCCGTCGCCCAATCAGTTGTTCGAGGGGCCCGATCGGTTCATCACCACCGGCCGTGACCTCGCGTCCTACGTCGAAGACGACGCGTTGTATCAGGCATACTTCACTGCCTGCTTGGTGCTCTTCGCCCATGGTGTATCACTCGACCGAGGCATGCCATTTGCCGACGACGACGCCGACGACCACCAACAGGGTTTCGTGTTGTTTGCGCCGAACCATGTCCTGTCGTTGCTGGGCGAGGTCTCGATGCGGGCACTCAAGACCGTCAAGTACCAGAAATTCAACGTGCATCGCCGACTGCGGCCCGAAGAACTCGCGGCGCGGGTCGAACGGGCCGAGCTGCTCGACATCGCCGAGCTCACCACCATGGCGTTGACACTCGATGCCTCTCCGCTCGCCGTCGACGTGCGAGCGTCGAACGACACCGCATCGGGCACACCCTCGATGTTGTTGCCCATGGCCTACGCCGAGGGTTCACCTATGCATCCGTCCTATGGCGCAGGTCACGCCACGGTCGCCGGTGCCTGTGCGACGGTGATGAAAGCGCTCTTCGACCACACGCAGCCATTGGCGGTCAGCGGGTCAGCGACCAACGCCTTTGTCGCCAACCGTGACGGCTCGGCTCTCGAACTGGTGCGGGTTCTCGACGAAACCGGGCAACCTGGCGAGTTGACGGTCGAGGGTGAAATCAACAAGTTGGCGTCGAATATCTCAATTGCACGCAGTTGGGCGGGTGTGCACTATTTCAGCGACTACTGGGAGTCAATGTTGCTGGGCGAGGCCATCGCAATCGAGATCCTGCGCGAACACATGGTCACGACTGCCATCGACTTCACCTTGAGCATCCCGACCTTCGAAGGATCGACGATCACGCTCACCCCATGAGCGTTGCACAACTTTTGGTACCGTCCTGCGGTGACTGAAACACCGACACGCCGCCCGCACGGAGACATCTTGCTCTCCGCGCAGCAGATCGCAGATCGGGTGGCCACGCTCGGTGGTGAGCTTTCCGCCGCCTACGCGCACACCAATCCGCTGTTTGTCGGTGTGCTCAAAGGGGCCTTCGTCTTCATGGCTGACCTGGTTCGAGCTGTCGATATCGATCTCGAGGTCGACTTCATGGCGTTGTCGTCCTATGGCCGCTCGACCGAGACCAGCGGGGTCGTACGCATTCTCATGGATCTCAACGAGCCGGTAGAAGGTCGCCATGTGGTGCTGGTCGAAGACATCGTCGATACGGGGCTGACGCTGAGTTATCTCGAGAACCATCTGGCGGCCGCGGGTGCCGCCAGCGTCGAGGTTTGTGCGCTGCTTGTTCGCTCCGGACGCCAGCACGCGGCTAGTCATATCAAATACGTTGGTTTCGAGCTTCCGCCGGCGTTCGTCGTCGGCTATGGCCTCGACGCCGGCGAGAACGGCCGCAACCTGCCGTACGTCGCCGAGTATCTCGAACCAGACGAAAGCTGATCAGCTAGTGGCGTGGGGATGATTCTCGTGGAGTCCAGCGCCGGTGATGCGCACCATGCGCGCCCGTGACCTGAACTCTTCGAGTGAGGCCGAGTTCGAGTACGACATCGAACTCTTGAGCCCGGCCATCAGCTCGTTGACGAGTAGCTGAACCGAGCCCCGGTAGGGCACGAGTCCTTCGACACCCTCGGCTGCGCGGTGCTCGAAGTACTCGTCGTCGAGTTCTTCGCCAGCCCGCGCTGCTCTATGTTCAGCGGCCTCGCGAGACGCCATGCCGCGGACTCGTTTGAACAGTCCTCGTTCGGTCTGCTCGACTTCGCCGGGTGCTTCTTTGGTTCCGGCGAACATCGACCCGATCATCACGCTGTCGGCGCCGATGGCGAGCGCTTTGGCG
>JBDNHG010000521.1:0-6153 GCA_041688925.1 Acidimicrobiales bacterium
TCGAACACTCAACCATCGCAGCTGAGACCTGGATCAAAATCGCATCGATCTCCATGATGCTCGACCGCCTCGCACCCAAGCCCGGCACACCCCAAGAACGCACATGGACCCCATAACATCACTTTCCGGACACCCACTTAGGCTCATGCGCCGCCGAATAGGCTTCGAGCTGTACGTCGGTCAGGCATATCGTGTCGTGCGTCATCAACGCCAGCAGTAATGGCGTGGGTGAAATGGCGGCGATATAACTGCCCGGCTCATACGCGCTGCGTGATGCTCGGCTGAGCAGCGTGCAGGAATTGACCCAGGTCGTGTCGACGCCTGCGACCTTGCTCCACTCATAGCTTGCGGTGCCTTCCACAGAGATCGGAATCATCCGGGGTTCCTCGCCGCGCTGGCGGGCGGAGCGCTCCTCATTCGCTTCTTGAACGAAGGCGGCATAGCCGTCGGTCGCGAGCGGTCGGATCGTGTTCTGGTGCCCGCTGATCGTCGGCACCAGGGAAACAACGCATTTGACCCGACGGTCGGTTGCAGCCACGACCAGGCTGTGACCGCCGGAATAGCTTGTGCCCCACAGGCCAATGCGATCCGCGTCCACCTCGGCGCGGCTTCCTACATAGGTGATCGCATCGCGCATATCAGAAATCTGCTGCCACGGATCGATCTCGCCGCGCAGCGTCCCGCCGCTCGACCCGGTGTTGCGATGATCGTAGACGAGGCAGACGAAGCCCGCCGCACAGAAGACATCGGCATAGCGGTCCAGTGCCATTTCCTTGACCGCGCCGAAACCATGGCTGAGCACGATTGCGGGAAACGGGCGGCTACCGCTGTCCGGAGTGTAGAGAAACGCTGCGAGCGGCGTTCCGTCCAGTGACTTGAATTCCAGGTTCTCGCGCATCACCACGTCCTCTCGATAGCGGGCCACACGGAACACCCCACACGGGTCACATCGCGGAGCTGGAGCGACCCCATCCACGAACACTACGTCGCCACTGATGCAATCGGCCGCATCCGATGCCAGGAACACAACGACCCGCGCCACCACCCTCCCGGCGTGCACAAGCGGGCCCACTGGACTGCGTGCGAGGCGCTTCTTCCAGCCTTCCTCGTCGACCGCGCGCATCGTGCCGGTCACCGAATGGTCACGAACGATGGGTGACCACCGACGACTTCTGCCTTCACCGTCCTCACTGCGTCACCCACGCAGCCCTTGACAACACGCGGCGGGAGTCAATGAAGGTCGGCCGTTTAACTCATAACCCGACGGTCATAGGTTCGCGTCCGAGTCGCCCGAACGCACGCCGAGCCGCGGTGACTTGGCCGGATCGTGTTATTCGATCTCGGAGCCGTCGGGTCGGTGGATATGAATCTGGCCGGTGTCATCTCGCCAGACTCGATAGCCTTTTTGTTTCCATCTGTTGTGCCTGCCGCAACCCGGCGCCCCGTTTCCGGGGTCGGTTCTGCCGCCTTTGGCATGGTCATGCAGATGGTCGGTTTCGCATTTGCTCGCCGGCACCCAGCAGCCCAGCCAGAAACACTCACGGCCTGCAATCCTGACGGCATCACGTGCCAAACCAGTGAATTTGCGGGCGGTGCCCATGTCGATCACGACACCTTTTGCGTCGATCACCACTCGGCGGATCTTGTTGACCACCGCGTTGGCGAATGCTTCGGTCGGGTCGAGCGGGAGACCATCAATTGTTTCGCAACGGAACGTGTCAGGATCAGACGGTTGAGGGACTCCACCGGCAAATCGGCGCAGCATTTCTTCCCAGGCGTCTGACGACCACACGATGTTGTGCACGAACCGGCTCGGTGCCATGCCTGCCTTGTTGGCGACAGCGTCGGCAAAGATCTGGCGTAACGCATCGGCGCGACGCTGGCTATCGGTGCGTGACAGGTCGGATGTGCAGGCGGCGTCGCCTAGGCGTGCTCGGGCTTCGGCCCAATCAGCGTCGAACAAGACTTGGACGTATGCGTCGAGCACTTCTTTCATTGCGGTGCCATCGCCCGACGTGAAGATGCCGGCCAGATCCCATGACTCGTCGAAATGGTTCTGGACGAGTTGGGCGTTGCGGTTCTCGAACGTGCGATCACGCTCGGGCTCGGCGCCGTCTTCGTCGGTGATGCGCTGCCACTGCAGCACCCGCTCACGGAACCGGGGAAACGACAACCGGCGAGCGCCCTTCAAAAATCGCCGCTGACGTTTGTGCATCTGCTTGCGCACCCGCTTGTTGGCCCACACCCGAGCCAACAACAACACCTGGTCGGTGCCGAGCTTGCCCGCCCGATACGTGTCAGCGATCAGGGCGAGATCGCCGAACATGCGACGGCAACGATCACGCCCCGTCGCCTCGGCCCCAGACAACTTGTTCACATGCCGGTCCATCACCTTGGCCGAACTATGGCCGTCGCGATAGTGCATACCCTCGGCTTCGCTCGCTGCCAGCAGATCAATCGACAACGCATGCGCTCGGCGCTTGATCTTTTCGGCCCGAGTCATCGCCTCAGCAAGCTTCTTGCTGTCACCAATATCAACGCCACGCAAACGAGCAAACTCGGCATCAAGATCAGTACATATTTGGGTGGTTGGTGTGGAGACAGCAAGAGCCATGGATGGGTCCCAGTTCTGCAACTGCTGAGCTCGCTATGGCCCAGTCCGATCCACGGAGGCACCTCTTGATTGCACGAACTATCGCCACGTTTCAGTGTCGTGCGAGGAACCACCATCATCGCACACGGGTGCGACATTCTCAGATCGTTGTAATAGCAACGATTTTGGCGACCTGCACCGGACGCCGACCGAGGAATCGATCCAACTCCTCGTCGACCTTGTTGACTGCGACCGGTTACGTCGGCGTTGCCGTTGCCGTTCTGGTGGCGGCAGACGCACTCTCGGACGAGCCGTCTAACTCGACAGCCGCGAGGTCTCGTGGTTTTGGCATGTTCGTCTTACTTCTTGGGGATGTCGATGGTGAGACCGGTTTCGCGTTCGGACACTTCCCAGACTCGGGCGGTGCCGTCGGTGAGCCCCCGGCGCAGGATCGGTCGGCGCACCGCGGCGCCGAAGCTGGTGAAGCGGGGCCCGTACAAGTCGCCGCCGTTTGCTTCGGGGTCGGTTGCGGCCCGCAGAGCCGGCAGGGCACCTTGCGCGGTGGTCATGCCACCGGCTTTGGCCCATTTGTCAAAGAGCCACCCGAGGAAGCCGGCGCCGCCGTGGTCCTGGGTGGTCGATTGGAGGTCTGAGTCGGTGAGCCCGGGGTGGGCGACAAGGCTCATTGCATCGACACCGGAGACTTCGAACCGGCGCTGCAAGCCCAGGGCGAACAGATAGTTGGCCAGCTTCGATTGGTTGTACGCCTTCCACGCGCCGTAGTTGCCTTTGAGGTGAGGATTGTCGACTCGCACCTTGGTCGCCATGAGCCGGGCGATGCTTGTCTGGGCGACGACCCGTGCCGATGGCGCGGCGAGCAGGTTCGGCATGAGGTGCGCCGTGAGTGCCCAATGGCCGAGATGGTTGACGCCGAACTGCATTTCGAAGCCGTCGTCGGTCATTTGCTCGGGAAGCGCCATGACGCCGGCGCTGTTGGCGAGAATGTCGATTACGGAATGGTTGCTCGCGATTGATTCCGCTGCCTCCTTGACCGAGGCGAGTGATCCGAGGTCGAGCTCGACGATCTCGAGCGCCGCCGTGGGATGAGCAGCGAGGATCTCGTTCTTTGCTCTCAGTGCCTTGGCCTGGTTGCGGGCGGCCATCACTACGTGGGCGGTCATCTCTGAGTTGGTGGTCTCGTCGAGATATTCGGGATGGTTTGTGATCGTCTCGAGGGCCGTTGTGTGATGATCTGTTGGTTGACAACATTCCAATAGCTGAAGGCGCTCCCACGTCATGCCTCGAGAAATGCTCAGCAAGAATCGAGCTGACGGTCGGCTGCAACGTGGTCCCACGGCGCTGGCTGTAGCAGCGACGGTGATCGCAGCAGCACTCGCTGCCATGTCCCTGACGTCGTGCAGCGCTGCACCCGTCGCCACACTCGCGAATCCAGTGGCCACCGAACCGGCCGCCACAACTGGCGAAGGCACAACTGCGGACGGCGCAACGCCGCCTGTGCCTGCCGAGACGACTTCGGAAGCACCAGTTGATTCAGACCAGAGCGAATCTGGTGGGTGCATCCTGACCAATGACCAAGTCGGTCAAGCGGTGCAGGGCCAGATCGCCGATGAGTCGCTCAACTTCGGGGGATCGACGTTGCAGGGCCTTACCTTCTCCTGGAGCGGCTGCTCGTTCGAGACCGAGGACGGCGAGCGGTACACGGTCGGCCGGCTCGAGAACACCGAAGTGTTCGATGGTCTGAGCGCCAGCGCCAGCGCCGAGCGCATTGCCACCGTTGCAGGTCTGGGCGATGAAGCGTTCTTCTCTCGAGACGATCTCTTCGTGGTTTCCGGCGGCGAGACCGTTGCCATAGGCGTTGATGGTGCCGGCCTCGAACCCACCGACATCGCGCTGCTCGTTGACCTGGCGAGGTCGCTGCTCGCCGTCGGAGGATCTGATGCCCGGTGTGACGCCCTGCCATCTTTGGTGCCAGCCGCGTGGCAGCCCGGCGAGACCGTGTTGCGGGGTGGCGGCGGCACCATCACCATTGCGTTCGACTCCTGCTCGGTCGCCATTGCTGCAGTGCCGTCAGCATCGGTCACGCTCCGTACTGCAATCGGTCGCGGATGGTTCGACGAAGCGGCCGATGCGGCGCCAGATATCGCCTTTGCGTTGCCCGGAATAGGTGACGAAGCGTTCGCCCTCGACGACAAAATATTCGTGCTGGTGAGCGACACCGGATTTGTGGTGGGACTCGACGACATCGACGCAATGGCGTCGGACACACTTCAGGCTCTTGCCGCCACGGCTGCCGAGGCGCTATTCGCTAGCTGAGTGGGAAAGCCATAAGTTCCGCCGAACTGAAGGTTCGTCTTTGGTAACCCAAGGTTGCGGCGTTCGATTCGAGATGATGCAAAACTCGCGGCAGCGGGTATTTTCTCTCACCTATGTTGTCGCAATGATTGAGGCCGCCGCCGTTGCCATCGCCTGTTGTCGAGCTGCACCAGACGCACCTGGCGATGACCTGTATCCCGACCCCGACTCTGATCTGTTGATGCAGACGCTCGTAGCAATGGGTGTCAGTTCGTGCAAGGTTGCCTGGGACAATGCGGCCATCGACTGGGGCGGTTTTGCGGTTGTCATCATGCGAAGCACCTGGGATGGAATTGATCGGCCGGACGAGTTTCTTCGCTGGGTGCGACAGGTCGACGCCAGCTCGATGGTGCAGAACCCCGCGCCGATCGTCGAATGGAACATTGACAAGAGTTATCTTCGCGATCTCGCGGAACTCGACATTCCCACCATTCCAACACAATGGGTGGCGCCCGGCGAAGCGTGGGAGGCACCGGGCGGCGAGTTCATCGTGAAGCCAGCGATCGCTTCTGGAGCGCGTAACACCGCGAGGTATTCAGCTGCGAAGAGTTCAGTGGCCACACAACACGTCTCCATGCTGGGTGACGACGGTCAAACGTCGCTTGTCCAGGCGTACATGCCTTCAGTCGAGAGCCAGGGCGAGACCTCATTGGTGTTCATCGATGGCCGTTTCAGTCACGCGATTCGAAAGGGTGGCTTCCTCAATCTCGACGAGGGAATACTTGAGAAGCCCTGGGAACGGATGAGCTACCTCGGTCCTTGCGAACCATCACCGGCTGAGATCTCTCTGGCCGAGCGGACGTTCGACGTTGTCCAGCAGCGAACGCCCGAGCCGCTGGTCTATGGACGAGACGATCTCATTGCAGACGGACGAGGAGACGCAACTGTCATCGAGGTAGAACTCATTGATCCCCACCTTTCGCTCACGGCGGTACCTCGGGCTGCCAGCGCGCTGGCACAGGCAATCGTCCGATTAATCTGACGCATCCTCGGGAACGCTGATCGTCTTAGCGACGCTGGGGTGTCGCGGGTGCGAGTCCGGCCTTAGCCTGTATCCACCGTTCGGGTTCGGGGTTGGGTGGGGCGCGTCCACCAAAAAGGGCCCCACGAGTGGGATTCTGTTGATGTCTTACGTCAATCAGACCCTGAACTCGGGAGGCACTTTCTGTGTCGTCATCATCGCGCAA
>JBDNHG010000522.1:0-2506 GCA_041688925.1 Acidimicrobiales bacterium
GAGCCCTCAGGCCCATTCGCCGCATGTTCATACGCTCCCGGGCAACGAATAGTGATGACCCCGGGGGGACGTCACTATTCGATGAGCTAGGGGACAAGCTTGTAGCCCAGACCACGGACGGTGACGACGTAGCGGGGGTCAGCGGGGTCGGGTTCGATCTTGGTGCGCAGGCGGCGCACGTGTACGTCGACAAGGCGACCGTCGCCGAAGTAGTCATAGCCCCACACCTTTTCGAGCAGCGTCTCACGGCTGAACACCTTGCTCGGGCCCGACGCCAGTTCGACGAGCAATTTGAACTCGGTCTTGGTCAGGTGCACCTGTTCGCCACGCAGCAAGACAACACCCTGTTCGGGATTGACCTCGAGCTCGCCGAATGTCATCTGGGCCGTGTCCGATGTCTGGGAACGAGATCGGCGCAACAAGGCGCGGATGCGAGCGCTGAGTTCTTTGGGCTCGAATGGTTTGGTCAGGTAGTCGTCGGCGCCGGCCTCGAGACCAGCGACGACATCGTGGGTGTCGCTGCGAGCAGTCACCATGATGATGGGCACATCGGTGGTGCGACGGATCGACCGGCAAACCTCGAAGCCGTTCATGCCCGGCAGCATGATGTCGATGAGCACAACGTCGGCACCCTTGTCACGAAACAGTTCGAGTGCGTCCTCGCCGTTGCCGGCTTCGAGCACACTCCAACCCTCGTCTTCGAGCGCCAGTTTTACGACCGTGCGGATGGCATCGTCGTCTTCGACCGTGAGTACTTGTGTTTCCACTATGCAATCGTGCCTGACGCGGCCACCCAAACGGTGGCAATAGGGAGTGTTTCTGACCCGAGCGCAGTGCAGCAGCCGAGACCGAAGCCCGATTTGCCCTATGAACTCGACAAACCCGGCGATAGATACGAGACCTAATGACGGGTTTCTTGCTACACCTTGTCAGCCTTCTGATTGCGAAGCAACGCGACGAGGCTGTCGGCGATGCCGGGTGCCGCAGCGACGACGAATGCACGGTCGCTGGCGTCGTCATGTTCGACGATGGTGATGGCTCCGGCTTCGGCAGCGATGAGTGCGCCCGCGGCGTAGTCCCAGATGCTGAGCCCGACCTCGAAGTACGCGTCGAGTTGCCCCGACGCGACAGCGCACAGGTCGACCGCTGCCGACCCCATCCGCCTGATGTCGCGTATCTGAGGAATGAGTTCCGCGAAGAAACGGCCCTGACGGGCACGACGTTCGTGGTCGGGGGAGAAGCCGGTGCCAACCAGCGCCTTCGACAACGAGGAACTATCACGGCACCGAATCGCCTGCCCGTTCATCAAGGCGCCACCGCCCCGCGTTGCGCTGTACTCGGTCGTGACCGCCGGAGCAATGACGCAGCCTGCAACCACTTGGCCATCGACCCGAGCGGCAATCGACACCGAGAATCCGGGTAGCCCGTAGACGAAGCTGGTGGTGCCGTCGATTGGATCGACCAGCCAGTCGACGCCTGATGAGCCGACAACACCCGTGCCTTCTTCGCCGACCATTCCGTCGTCGGGGCGTGCGTCGAGTAGCCGACCGGAGATCAGATCTTCGGACGCACGGTCGATGGCCGTGACTAGATCGATGTCAGATGATTTGGTGTCGGTGCGGTGTAGCTCGCCGTGATGGCCCAACACCATGGCGGCGGCTTCTCGAGCGGTGCTGCACGCCAGTTGGTGCAGCTGCTCGGCCAGACTCACGTGTCGAGTTTCTTGCGCGCTCGCTCGGTGGTTGTTTGCCATTCGTCCATTGCTCGCAGGCTCAACACCGCAACGATTGCTACGCCGACCGAGGCGACGATCGCTCCGATGAGCAGGCCGACGCCCTTCCACGTGGTGCAATCGCCGGTGCACTGCAGCTCGGCGAACGCGTAGCCGATCATGGCCCCACAAGCGCCGCCGATCAAGATAGCGATTGCCGCGAGCGCCCGGGCTCGGCCGCTCGGGAGCGCCGATGGAATGACCGTGGGATGGGTGTCGTTGTTCGTCGGCACGACAGACAGGCTACTGGTGAGCAATACTAAGCAGGTGCAGGCGTACACCGTTGCCTCTGGCATCATCATCGAGCAACAACAGTTGCTACTCGTGCAGAATCAGCGGCGCAACGGTTCGCTCGACTGGAGCACCCCCGGCGGCGTCGTCGACCCCGGCGAAGAAATACTCGAAGCGCTGCAACGCGAAGTCATCGAAGAGACGTCGGTCGTGGTCGATTCGTGGTCGCACATGTTGTACAGCGTCGACGTCGACTTCGTCGGCCGCGACATGACCTTGCACGCCCAGGTGTTTCAAGCGTTCGGCTATTCGGGCCACCTGCACGTCGACGACCCAGACAATGTCGTGATCGGCGGCAAATGGGTCGACGCCGATCAGGCATACTCGCTGCTCGATGGCAGCCCTCGCTGGGTGGCCGAGCCGCTCCGCCACCACGTCGAGCGACTGTTCGAGGTCGGCGCCCATGCTGATCTCGAGCCCGATCGCTGGCAGTACCGCGTCACC
>JBDNHG010000523.1:0-4244 GCA_041688925.1 Acidimicrobiales bacterium
TCGCCGCGTTGGTTGAGGAAACAGCCAAGTACGGAATGCGGCTCCATCTGCTCAACCAAGACCCCCGCGCGCTCCAAGAACGCACACTCGACGCCATCCTCAACAACGCCAGCCACCTGTTCACAACCGCGGTAAAGACACCAAAGTCGGCGAACCTGATCTCCCAAGCCCTCGACCAGAGCGTCACTGCTGACATTGTGCGTAGCGTCCGCCAGTTCCATGGCATCACCCAAACCACCATTGGTGGCGTTCAATCCACCCCCTACCGGACCCGCTCCATTGGGCTCCTAGAGGCCTACGGGCCCGAACCCGGCACACCGGCAAGCAACGCCGAACTCCAAGCCCTCATCGACCGGAACTCGGGTCGGCGACCAATCCAAGAAACCCTGGCCGCGCTCGAAACACTCGACGACCGCATCATTGGCGCACTCAACCAACGCTCCAAAACTGGGGGGACGGCACCAGACGTATCTCAGGGGGCGCCGTTGGTTGATCGGGCCACGCTGGCGTTGGTCCCACCCCAAGGTGAGGTCACACCCCCCAACCAGAAGCGCCGCCCGTACCAACCCGACAGTGTCCGCAGCCGACCCCAGGACAACCCACACCAATGACTCACACCACCTCAAGGACAAGCTTTCGAATCGAAACCCTCGCCACTCTCAGCCGTCACGGGCTGCTGACAACCCGCCAACTCCACACGCTCGCAGCGCGCCCCAACGCAAACATTGGTTGGTGCCGAAAGGTACTGGCGGGAGCCGCCGCCGACGGGCTGCTCAAACACGTCCACCTCAGCCGAAGCCGAGAAAAATCGTGGTACCTGACCCCTACTGGATTCGACGCAATCGCTGGGATCAACACCAACCCGCTCAAGATGACCGAGGCGATAGCCACTGGACCAACCGCCGCACACCTCGGTGTTGTCAACACCTTCGGGATTGGGGCAACCGAAACGCTGGGCCCTGACGCAGAAGTCACATGGCGCCACGAAGAACCCCTGCCGCTCGGCTCGGGCCGCTACCTGCGCCCAGACGCGGTCCTCAGCGTGCTCACACAACAAGGCGCCGAGCTTGTAGGCGGTGAATGGTTCATCGAAGCTGACCGCGGCACCGAAGCAATCGGCATCCTCGTCGCCAAGCTGGCCAACTACCTCACCTATCGCAACTACCGGCCAAGCCACCCAGGGGAGCGGACCCAAGCCGAACTGCACTGGCGGACACGGTTCCGGTCCTGGCCACAAATCCTGTTCGTCTTCGACTGCCCCCGCGCCGAAACCCGCATCCAACGGCTCGCAGCATGGGCCGGAAGCGACCCTCGACTCAAGCTGCACTGGAACAAGATCGGGGTCACCGCCATCGCCCTGGACAATGTTGCCCATCTCGGCACTACCAACCCGCTCATCGCAATCCCCACCCTTGAGCGGCATCAATGGATCGGATCAGCAGGACTGCAAACAAGTTCGTAAAAGTTTCTGGTGCCGGCTGCAACACAGCGACGGTCGAGGTGGCCCTTTTAGTTAGTAATGGGTCCTGCAGGAATGCTGTTGGTTTGCAGCGTCGACAACACCGGCCAAGCAACGTCGGTTGTTGGAGTGCTGTTCGTCGCCGACGGCTGCCGAAAAGTCAAATGGTTCTCCACACCACTGCCTCTTGAAGAACCAGTTGAACATGTCGGGCCAACCGCCGATGCCGCGGACGGCGTCAGGCTCGGCCTGGTCGATGTCGCCGGCTCTGCCTCACCAGTACCGGTGTCAGGAGGCGGGCAATGAGCGCAGCAGCAGTATGGCCATCGGGCGCTGACCCCGAATGGGATCCCCACACATGGATGCCATTGGTGGCGACCTCGCTCGTGGCCGAATTCGGCGACCAGTTCCGGGCGCTAGGACCAGTGTGGCTACGCACAGACCCGAGAAGGTTGCTGTGGCTTACCGCCCCGTTCTCGGTGCTGGTGGTCGCCGCGCCCTCGGGTCTGCTGCGGGCGGTGGTCGCGTTGACCGTCGCAGCCGGTGTCGGGTTGGCGCTGCAGTGGCAAGCAGCCGTCGAGGCCCACCAGCACCGCTGCGAGACCTTCGTTGACACGCTCGCCAACCACGTCGCATCGGTGTTGGTAGCTGAGCTTCCGCTGCTGATTGTGGAGGAGATCTCGATGGGTCAATACCGCGACGGGATTGAGAAACCAATCCTTCACGCCGCAACCCGAAGCGCAGAAGCGTTACGCCGCGCGACTCAAGGAGCCGGGCTATGACAACACGAGTACTGGACCGGCTGGTAACCGAATCGAGCTGGCTCGCTTCTCGCCGCTATGAGACGTTCCCACTTGCCGGAGACGACACCATCTTCACCGAGGTCCAAGGCCGCGGTTGGGGCAACCAGTCGTCGATGACGACATCGGGCATCGAAGACCTGATCTCATCGATCGCAGCGGTTGGTGTGCTGCAGCCAATACTGCTCGAGCAGCGCAGTGACGGCCGGCTGAGTCTGGTCGCCGGCGAGCGTCGCCTGCGGGCCCTGCGATGGGGATCCATCAACCAGAGCGAGAACCCGCACTTCGCGACCGCAGCCGCGATTGTTGTGCAAGGCCCGCTTAGCGAGAACGACAAACGCCGCTGGCAACTGATCGAGAACCTCGCCCGAGAAGACCTCAAGGAAGGCGAACTCGCCGCCGCGCTGGTTTATGAACGGGCATCGAGACTCGCAGCCAAACTCACCGACCGCGGCGTCGACGTCAACCGCGCGCTCGATCTGGATGACCCACTACAGCGGTGGGACGCACTCAACAAACTCCGGGTCGCCAACGAGCTGCATTCGGTCGGGGTGCGCTGGGACGAAGTCATTACCTATCTTGGCCTGTCGCTGTCAGGACATCGAGCCAAACAGACCGTCGCCGCCTTCCGGTCACTGCCCGCCGAACTGTCCTCGGAAATGGACGCAAACGACGTCGCTCTGGCATCTCGGCGCGAGTTCATTGCCCTGTCCCGAGGCCGCCAACAAGCTGCTGATGAGATCTGGGCGGCGCTGCGCGACCGGGGCCAGACCCATCTGCTGACCCGCTCCTGTGTCGAGGCCGCCAACCATCCCGACGCCGATGTCGACGAGATCGTCGAATTGGCCGAACAGGTCCATGACAAGACCCCGCCGGCGGCCCTCGCGGCCGCCGGCGAACAGGTGCAGGCCGACCCGCCGATCTGTGACGAGCTCGCAGCCACAACCATCGAAGCGCTCGGGCAGCTCCTGCGCCAGTTGCGCTCAGGTGCCGGCATCGACGGGTACCAGCGCGGCACCATGGTCTTGCATTGCCGCGAAGTCATTGGACTGCTATCTGAGCCAGCCGCCCCATGACAACACGTGCCCTCATTGCGGTGTCGGCAGAACCGCCGCTGCCCGCAGCCCGCTGTGACTGCAACCGCTGCGACTTCTACATCGACAACCCGAACGCCCGAGAACCAGTGTGCTCAGGATCCAACACCGACTGCGACTACTGCGGCTGCGCACGAGCCGGCGACGCCACCAGCCTCAAAGATTCCGGCTGTCACCAATGCTCGATCCGTTGCGGCAGCCGAGTCGACATCGCCGAATGGATGACCGACATCGGCTCAACCGTCACCTTCGACGACCTCGACCTCGCCGAACTCCAGCTGGACTCCCAACTCCCGTCCTATGTACCCCAAGTTGACACCAAAGACCTCTCAACCCTCGACGCCGGCCTGAACTGGCCCGCCTATGCGATTGGGTTACGCCGCGTCATCTCCGACACCACCTACGCCATGCTCCCCGGCTTCACCGACGTCACCGCCAAAGCAGCCCTAGGCCTAGGAGAGCATCAGGCCGCAGTGCTGGTCGGCTACGGCAAGGACCCGCTCGTAGAAGCCGTCTGGACCCGCAAAACCGGCCTGATCCAGAAGATCGCCGCCCAGCAATGGGACCTGGTGCTGGCCCCGAACTACTCCGCCTACGGCAACTTCCCCCGCGCCGAAATGTTGATCAACATGCGCCGCAACCTCCTAATTGCCCAAGAGATGATCGACAACGGGATTCCGGCGGTGCCAAACATCTACTCCATGCGCCTCGAGGACCTCGAGCGGATCGAGTCCTGGCTGGCGCTGCACCGGCCGCCGGCGATCGCCTGCAACCTCCAGACCCAACGCACCGACGCCACCTTCTATGAGCTGCTGTTGCCGGGGCTGACCTATCTCGCCCATGTGCTCCCAGCCGAAACCAGGTTCATTGCCACCGGGTCATCACGGCCGA
>JBDNHG010000524.1:0-2729 GCA_041688925.1 Acidimicrobiales bacterium
GTCTGGCCACAGGAAGTAGAGGAGCGAGTCGAGCATGGGGATCTCGAGGTGTTGTCCACGGGCCCGGCCGCGTTCGCGGGCGAGCAATGCACCCGTGATTGCTTGGGCGGCGGTGAGCGACGTGGACTTGTCGCCAATAATCGTGCGCACAAGATCAGGAATTGGGATGTCGAGGCTTCGCTGCACTGATGCCACACCAGAAATCGCCTGGATGATCGGGTCGTACACCCGCCACTGGCTATAGGGACCGGTCGGACCGAAACCTGAAATTGAGACGTAGATGAGGTCGGGGTTGATCGCATGTAACGCATCGGGGCCGATGCCCATGCGATCGGCGGCGCCAGGTCGGAAGTTCTGGATGAACACGTCGGCCGTTTCGACGAGCCGCTTGACCGCGTCGATACCGGCCTCCTGGCTGAGATCGAGTGCCACGCTGCGTTTGCCGCGGTTGCATGACAAGAACATGGCCGAAACGCCGTCGACCCGATAGGCGCCCGTGCGGGTGATATCGCCGATCAGCGGCTCGACCTTGATGACACCAGCACCTTGGTCGGCCAGAACCTGCCCACAGAAAGGTCCCGACACGACTGCCGAAATATCGATGACGGTGTATCCGTCGAGTGGTCCAGGCATTGCTGCTCCCTGAGATGTTGACGGAGGAAAGGTAATTGGTGGGGACCTCACCAATTACATACGAGCAGCGAATTGCTTGCGGTGACAGCAGGACGGTCAGCCCAGCGGTGGCCACTCGGCGCTTTGTTCAGGATCGTCGGGGTCATAGAGCACCCAGATCCGGTCACCAGGACGAGCTCCATCGCTTGGGCATCGAAGGTCGAGCCCCATAATGAAACTGTCCCGCGGTGCCGGACCGAAGTTGGATTAGGCCGCTGGATTGACCAAACCCTGGTTGGCGAGCAGTGCCTGCGGGGTTGCGTCTCGGCCGCGGAACAGGCGATATACATCGGCTGCGGGACGGCTACCGCCGAGGCCGAGCACCGTCTCGCGGAAACGTGTCGCAACCTCGGCGAGTTCGACCTCGTTGTCGAGTCCGACTTCACGGAAGGCAGCGAAGGCGTCGGCCGCGAGCACTTCGGCCCACTTGTACGAGTAGTAGCCAGCGGCATACCCACCGGCAAAGAGATGACCGAACGCCGGCAGCATCGTCTCGCCCTCGAGCCTGGGCGTCACGAGTGTCTCGTTGCCGACCTCGATGTCGAGTTCGGCGGGGTCCTTGATCGAAGGATCGACGCCGAATCGTTCGTGCAGCGCCATGTCTGACTTTGCAAAATGCAGCTGGCGCAAGGTCACATTGGCCACCATGAAATTGCGGCTGTCGATGATGCGGTCGAGCGTCTCGTCGTCGAGTGGTTCGCCCGTGTCGACATGCGCAGTCAGTGCCCGCAGGAACGGCTTGTGTTCCATCCAGTACTCGTTGAATTGGCTGGCCAACTCGACAGAGTCCCATTCGACAAGATTCATGCCGGACGCGCCGCCCTCGTCGATCTCGGTGAACATGTGTTGCGTCGCATGGCCGAACTCATGGAACAACGTGCGTACTTCGTCGAGCGACATGAGGCCAGGTCGCCCGTCGGCCGGCGGCCGTGCGTTCATGACGAAGAGCGCCACCGGCAATGAGGTCTCGGCGTCGCCGACGGCCAGCAGACGGTCACGGCCGACGACCGTGTTCATCCACGCGCCACCGCGCTTCTCGCCTGGTCGGCTGTATGGGTCGATATAGAACGCAGCGATGACTTCGCCAGCCCGACGAACCTCGAAGAACTGCACGGTTGGATCCCACACGGGAACCGAGGCGTCGGTGGTCTCGGCGATCTCGACGCCGTACAACTTGGAGACCAAATCGAAGAGCCCGCCGAGCACCTTGGGTAGCTGGAAATAGTCGCGCAGCGCTTCAGCGTCATAGCTGTACAGGGCCTCTTGTTGGCGTTCGGACCAGAACGGCAGATCCCATGGCTTCAGATCGTCGGCACCCTCGGCACCTTGTTCGGTCATGAACTCGGCCAGCGATCGAAGTTCGGCTTCGGCGACGGGACGTGCCGCCTGCTCGAGTTCGCTCAGGAGGTCCCAGACGGCCTGCGTCGAAGGCGCCATCTTGGCGTCCAGGCTCAGCTCGGCATAGTTGTCAAAGCCCACCAGCTGCGCCTTCTCTTGGCGCAGTTCGAGGATTTCGCGCAGCACCGGCCGGTTGTCGAGTTCGGGTTGGACGCCCCGGGTGCGGAACGCTCGCAGCATCTCTTCGCGAAGCGACCGATCGGTGGCCTGCTGGCAGATGCCGAGGTAACTCACGGCGTTTACCTGGAAGTGCCAGGCACCGTCAGCACCATCTTCGACCGCCTGCGAGCGAGCGATCTCGACGACGGCATCGGGGATGCCACCGAGTCGAGCCTCGTCGGTCACAATCACCCGCGACGACTTCTCTTCCTTGATCAGATTGGTCGTGAACGTAGTGCTCAGTTCGCCGAGCCGTTCGCTGATCTCTTTGTATCGAGCTTGGGCTTTGCCGTCGAGCGCCACACCTGACCGTTCCATGCCCCGGATTGACTCGTCGAGGATTCGTGCCCGTTCGACCGAGAGGTTCTGTCCTTCGGTGCTCGATCGCAGCGCGACCATTGCGTCGTAGACCAGGCGGCTCTGACTCATGGCGTTCCCCAGCGCAATGACCGCCGGCCGGACCTTGTCATAGGCCTCTTGCCTTTCATCGCTGTACTTGA
>JBDNHG010000525.1:0-5188 GCA_041688925.1 Acidimicrobiales bacterium
CGACCGTCGCCTCGATCGGTGCGGGCAAGCCAGCATTGAGGCACCATTGCGTCACAATTTCGAGTTCGTTCGCTGTAGTGATCCGTCCGAAACGCTCGTGCACAGCTGGGGACGCTGTCGCAAAGTGGGTGGCGGGTCGCTGCCATCGCACGCTGCTGGTGGTCCAAGGCCGGCGGGCGCTCGGACTGCGGAGTTCGACGGCTCGGGAAAACCCGCCGGGAAGTGAGATGCGCTCGACGCTCGCTGCTGCGACCTCGACGTTGCCCATCAGCAGTCGGCTGCTTCCGGCGGGCAATCGAATGGCGGCGCCCATGAGCTGACCTTTGCCATACCTGTTCCCAAGATTGGGGAGGGGGACGAAGCCAGCATGCTGGTCACCGGGCGCAATCCCGTGACCATGGAGTTCGGCTGGTGGTTCGCCGAAGCCAAGCTCGTCGTACTTTGCGAGAATCGCGTTTCGGACGGCCTCTCCGACCTGTAACACGCGACGCGAGTTGAACGGGCGTTCGAATTGAAGCCAGATGGTGGGCGCTGGTTCGGACACCGGGCGTGGGCCCTCGGGTGACCGGTATCGGACACGGGTGCGCTGAATTCGAGAAGCGCGAGGGGATGCCCCGGCTCGGAAGGCTTCGAAGCTCCGGTCTAAGGCCCCCAAGTAGCCGGGATATGGAACGGAGACAGAAGCATCGCCGTCATCGTCTGGTCGCCACATCTGGCGCCCGTCGCGATTGGTTGGCACGTTCACCATCAGTCTTACCGGGGAGTCGGCGCAGCCGAGATAGGCGACCCTTGATGCTCGCTGTCGGAGTCGCAGGAGGGTGACGTCGTCGGGTTCCAACTCAGGCCACACATAAGTCACGAATCGCGACTTTGGCGTAGCGCGGCTACCCGGGCGCACCATCCCGCTGGTTCGAGCCGCGTACTCGTGCACGCGATTCGCAGCCCGTTCATCACGAACGACATAGCGGTCTTCGAGGCGCATCGAGTGCGTATCGCCTTGACCGCTCGCGGCAATCAAGGGAGGAGGCGCCGACTCGAGAACTCGCAGCTCTGAGTCGTCGGTGCCGATTCGGTTGTGCTCGGCGCTGCCGCCACCTGCAACAAGTGCTGAAAAAAGGCGCGCCGGAGAAGGAGGCCATTCAATGGTGTCGTGGTCTCGAGCACCTGAAACAGCATCGTCGACGTTGGCTCGGATCGAGCCGGACACCAGCTCAGCCGTGATTGAGATCACAACTCGTACTCTGGGAACGTCTGCGCGAGCACCCTGAGGAGCTGGGCATTCGGGGTCAGCACTATCGGGTCACCGGCCCAATCGCCAACGGGTAGGCCGGCCGCTGCTGCGGCGACCTGGCAGCCGGCAAAGAGGCTCTTTGCCTGGTCGATCGTGGGAGGGTCGATGGTTTCGTCAGATGACTCGCCCAACCATGTCCAGTGAACCCCCTCGGGTACGAGGTCGGCGCCGGAACGTAGCGTAAACCCGCGCCCGAAGGCCCCGACGTGAGCGAGAATGCCGATCGACGCTACGAGCGCTCGCAGCGGGGCGTTCGTAGCGGATCCGATCGAGCCAAGATTTCGGAGACCAGCGAACGACAGGTAAGCGATCTGTTCGATCGACCGGAAGGACACTGACCCGAGCGGGGCGTCGGCGCCCGAGACGGGGACCTGCCCGTGGCCGACCTCGGCGAGACTGTCCTTGCTCTTCGATCCCTTCTTCGCGGCGCCTTCGATGAGCTCCCATGCCCTCGTGTCGTTGGGGTCATAGCGGATGGCATCGTCCGCGTTGAGATTCATCGGGTCACCCTTGAGGCCGAGACGCCTCGTCTCGGTGGACCCTGGCTCGTACCCGATGATCTCTGATGTCCACGAGCGAGCGAGCTTGGTCTGTGGACCATTCTTGCCAAGATGACTTTGCCAGAAGCCATACAGCAGGGCGTGAGGCATCGAGCGAAGCAGTGGCTCCGGACTCCAAGGCGTTGCGGTAAATAGATCTCGACCGAGGTCTGTTTTGCCCAGTGCGATTCCCTCGAGTTCCGAGTCGCGCATGTACGCGTCAGCATTTCGATGCGGGAAGCGATAGGCGCTGAGACGAGGTGGAATGTGGGGTGGCAAGTGAGGATGGGAGCTCAGATCGAGATCGATCTGCGGCAGGCCGACGCTGGGCGCAAGGCGCTCGAGTGCCGCTTCGAGCCGGTTTGCCTGCGATGGGACATTGTCGATCGATACAGCGTCAACTGCTCGGCGATCGTCGCCGTCGCCTATCCATCGTCGGTCGAGTTGGTAGCGGTTGCCCGCATACACCGCCGGTTTCACCGGAGAGCCGGCGCCGCCGAGCGGTTGCAAATCGTTGCGAATTTGTATCCCGGCATCAAAGGCATCGTCAGCACATGCCGCGATTAGCGAATCGGTAGTCAGTTTCATGTTTCTCCCCACGAGATTGTCAGTGTCATATGGCATGGTTGTCCTGGCGGTAGGTGATCGCCGCCTCATAGGACAGTACCCGCTGAGTGTGACAAGAACAAGGAACGGCTTCCCCGTCATTAGGGCTATAAAGTATGATCTGTAACATGTCAACCATCGACGTGCAGCCTGATCCGCCTGCCATACCCTCATCGTGGGCGTCTCGGTGGGCTTCGTTGAGCGTTTATAGCCCTCAATACTGGGGTGAGATCGACCCCAGACTTCCTATCGAGACGCCCACGATGGTCCCGTGTCGAGACGATTGCGAGTGTCCCGATGGTGTCAGGCTGTGGCACAATTGTGGCCATGAGCACTCAGTCGCTTCGAACGGTGCGAGATCGATTGTCCGAATACGTCGATCGCGCATTTCGCCACCACGAACGAACCACGATTACAAAGAACGGCCGCCGCGTTGCCGTCCTCCTCAGCGCCGAGGACCTCGATGCCCTCGAAGAGACGGTCAGTATTCTGTCCGATCCCGCAACGATGAAGGATCTCGCTGATGCCGAGCGAGCCATCGATGACGGAGACGGTCTGCGTGGCGTCGATGCTGTGCGGGCATTGCGACAGCCGGGTGGCTGACGGGCCGCCGTATGACATCGTCATTGCGCCCGGGGTTCGAGCCGCACTAGCCGAACGCCTGCCAGAACCGGTGGCCAACGCTATAATCGAATTCATCACGGGGCCGTTGCTGGCGAACCCACACCGAGTCGGCAAGGCTTTACGCGGTGAGCTCGCCGGGCGGCACAGCGCGCGGCGCGGTTCCTACCGCGTGATCTACCGCATCGACGAGGCGGCGCATGAGGTTCACGTGCTGAAGGTTGACCATCGCGGGCGCGTCTATCGAAGCCGCTGACACGGATCGGCCGTCCGGCAAACACCTGGGGAGCTGCCGTCACTATGGTTGGGAACAACTCTGGGGGTAAGCCATGGCCACACATGATCTGGTAATCCGAGGCGGGAACATCATTGACGGCAGCGGCGGCGCAGCTCGTACCGCGGATGTTGCGATCGATGGAGAAACCATCACCGCAGTCGGCAAGGTCGACGGAACGGGTCGCCGCGAAATCGATGCTGCCGGAGCGCTCGTCACGCCGGGCTTCGTCGACGTTCACACCCACTACGACGGTCAGGCCACCTGGGACAACCACCTGGCACCGTCGTCATGGCATGGCGTGACCACGGTGATCATGGGCAACTGCGGCGTCGGTTTTGCGCCGGTGCATGACAAGGACCACAACGAACTCATCGAGCTGATGGAGGGTGTCGAAGACATCCCGGGTGCCGCCCTTCATGAGGGCCTCGCCTGGAACTGGAACAGCTTCGCCGAGTATCTCGACGCGGTCGAGGCGGTGCCTCACGACATCGACTGTGGCGCGCAGGTTCCGCATGGCGCGCTGCGACTGCACGTCATGGGCAAACGGGGTGCCGACCGTGAGCAAGCCACACCCGAAGATATTGCCGCAATGGCCCAGCTCACCCAAGAAGCCATCGAAGCCGGCGCGGTTGGTTTCACCACATCACGCACAAGGAATCATCGCACGAGCAAAGGCGAGCTGACACCGACGTTGACTGCCGAAGCCGACGAACTGATCGGCATCGCTGAAGCTGTGGGCGCCGCCGGACGCGGTGTGCTGCAGGTCGTCAGCGACCATCTCGACGGTGACCATGAGTTCGGCATGCTCCGAGCGATGGCCGAACGTTCCGGACGTCCAATGTCGGTGTCACTTGTTGCCACTCCGGTTCTGCCTGACTGGCACCGCATGGCGCTCGGTCACATCGAAGCAGCCAATGCTGCGGGGCTACGAGTGCGTGCTCAGGTCGCGCCTCGACCCGTCGGCCTGATTCTCGGCCTCGACCTCACGCTCAACCCGTTCATGGCCACCAAGGTGTGGAGGAACATCGCCGACCTTCCGCTTGCCGGCAAGGTTGCGGCGCTGCGAAACACCGAAACTCGAGCCGCGGTCATGGCAGAGATGGATGGCCCGAAGAGCACGCTGCTTGGCGCCAAGATGACGCGCAAGTTCGACCTCATGTTCGAGCTCGGCGATTTGCCCAACTACGAACCGTTGCCCTCCGAAAGTCTCGGTGCTCGGGCCGCAGCGCTGGGCACGACACCACAGGAAATGGCCTTCGACATCTTGGTGGCCAATGACGGGCAAGGCCTGCTGTACCTCCCGTTCGCCAACTATCTCGACGGCTCGCTCGATGTGGTCGAAGAGATGCTGAACCATCCGCTGACCATTCCAGGTCTCGGCGATGGCGGTGCCCATGTCGGCACCATCTGCGACGGCAGTTTCTCAACGACACTGCTCACTCACTGGGGCCGCGATCGGGCGACCGGGCGCATCCCCGTCGAACAGCTGGTCAAGATGCACACCCAAGACACCTCAGCGGCGGTTGGTCTCGTCGATCGTGGGCAGCTCATGCCCGGCCTGCGTGCCGATGTCAACGTGATCGACTTCGAGAATCTCCAGGCGCTGCGTCCCGAGATCCATCATGACCTTCCGGCCGGGGGCCGCCGTCTCTTGCAGAGGGCAAATGGGTACATGCACACCATCTGTGCTGGCCAGGAGATCTATCAGAATGGCGTCGCAACAGGTGCCCTGCCGGGGCGCCTCATACGCCACGCCGGCTAGATCGTCCTTCACTTCATGGATCTACACCTGTTCTTCAATCCCGCAGCAGCCGCGGGCCGCTCGGCGATGCGGCTCGGCGCTGCACTGGCAAA
>JBDNHG010000526.1:0-3337 GCA_041688925.1 Acidimicrobiales bacterium
AACGCAGAGAGAGTCCAGCGGCGCTGATTACCAGCACGATGGCCAGCATCGAGAACAGGGCGGTGACCTCGATGCGTTCACCTTGGCGCTCGAAGCTGCGGTCGATCTCGTCGAAGATCGCGGTGAGTACCGGATCATCGGCCGCCAAGTAGTACTCGCCGCCGGTCGACTCGGCGATCTCGGCGAGCATCGACTCGTCGAGCGCCGTGGCAATACTGAATCCGTCGAGCGGCACGACTGCACCTTGACGGGTGCCGACGCCGACCGTGAAGACAGGCACCCCCGCGTTCGCTGCCAGGCTGGCGAGTTCGACCGGATCGGCCCCGGCGATGTGTTCGCCATCGGTGAACACGATGATCGCGGCGTTCGAGTAGAAGCCGATATCGAGCGCGGCGATGTCGGACGCGACCACCGCGGGATCAATGTCGATTGGTTCGTCGGCGATTGCGGTCAACGAAGCAAAGATGCCCTCGCCGATCGATGTTCCACCATCGGTCGCCAATCGATCGATCGCGGCTCGGACATCGAGCTGGTTTTTGGTTGGTGGCTGCAGGACCAACCCGCCGTTGGTGAATGCAACAACGCCGATCTGTACCGAGTCGGGTTGACGGTCGACGAACCGCAGTGCGATCTCCTTGGCGGCCTCGAGCCGTGTTGGTTCGACATCGGCGGCGGCCATCGAATTCGAGGTGTCGAACGCCAGCATGATCTGCCCGGTTCGTACCGGCAACGTGATGTGTGCTTCGGGGCGGGCAAAACCGACCAGCAGCGTGGCGAGGGCAACAAGAAACAGTGCCGCGGGAAGGTGTCGCCGCCACGAACGAATCGAGCGGCTGTTGCCGGTTTCGATGGTCACAAACTCGGGCGGGCGCGTGTGGCGTCGGCGCCACATG
This sequence comes from Acidimicrobiales bacterium, assembly GCA_041688925.1. Taxonomy (GTDB): domain Bacteria; phylum Actinomycetota; class Acidimicrobiia; order Acidimicrobiales; family UBA10347; genus UBA10347. The sequence continues at coordinate 894 of JBDNHG010000526.1, forward strand.
ACGGCGACATACAACAGCAGGAGCGCGGGGACGCCGAGCAGACCCCAGAGGGCGTTCGGCGCCAGGAAGGTCATCGGCGCTGCTGCTTGCGACGTTCGACCATCTGCACGATGGATCGCACCAGGTCATCGTCAGTTGCGATCGAGTGCATATCGACCCCAGCTCGCCGAGCGCTCGCAGTGACAACCTCGTCGCGGCGGTGCGCTGCATCGAGGAAACGCATGCGGAACCCGGGATCGCTGGTATCGACGAAAAGCTGCTCGCCGGTCTCGGCATCTTCCATGACCATCACTCCGGCGTTGGGAAGTTCGGTTTCGGCCGGATCGACGATGCGCAGTGCAACAACCTCGTGACGGCGCGAAAGCAACGAGAGTGGACGCTCCCAGCCGGGTTCGCTGATGAAGTCGCTGACGAGCACGACGAGCGAACGGCGGCGAATACTTGTGAGTGCTACACGCCCGAGCTGCGCCAAGTCGGTTGGCACTCGTGGTGAACCCGGCGATTCGGGCGGCGCCGGCGCCATCATCTCTTTTGCCAGCCGCAGTACTTGGGAACGACCTCCTCGAGGTTTGATGATCGACTGCATTTGGTTGTTCCACAACACTGCACCAACCCGATTGCCACGCTTGGTGAGCAGCCTGGCCAGGGAAACGACGGTGTCGGTCAACATCTGTGCCTTGTTCGGGTCGCCGCCGAACGCCATCGATGCCGAACGGTCGAGCAGGAACCAGGCCGTGAGATCACGATCTTCGATGAACTGGCGCACAAACGGCGAGTTCATGCGCGCGGTGACGTTCCAATCGATATGGCGACTGTCATCGTCGGGTTGATACTCGCGAAGGTCGGTAAAGTCGAGGCCACCACCCCGGAATAAGGTTCGGTAGTCGCCTTGGAGCAGGCCTTCGAGTCGTCGCAGGACGGTGAAGTCGAGACGGTTGAGCAACTGCTCAGGGGTTGCAGCGACTAGTGGGTTGGTGACTGTTGACGACGGTCGCGCCATGGTCAGCCGACAGGGTCGTGTAGCGCGACCTCGGGCAGGGGAATCGCCCGCATCAGTGCATCGACGATGGCATCAGCGCTGACATCGTCGGCGAGCGCCTCGTAGGAAAGTACCAATCGGTGACGCATGACATCGGGGGCAATGTCGCGCACGTCCTCGGGAAGTGCGTAGGTGCGGCCGCGCAGGAATGCGAGTGCGCGCGCTGCGAGGATCATGTTGATCGACGCTCTCGGGCTCGCCCCGTAGCTCAGATACTTCGCGCAGTCGTCTTGCCCTACGAGCGACGGCGTGCGGCTGGCGGCGACCAGCTTGACGGCGTACTCCTTGAGCGCTGGGTCGACATACACACGGTCGGCAGCTTGCTGCAGCTCGCTGAGTTCGTCGGAGGTGATGACCGTGTCGATGGTGGCCAAGGGCCGCGTCATGCGATCGACGATCACGAACTCTTCGCTGGGCGTGGGGTAACCCACGAGCACCTTGAGCATGAAGCGGTCGACCTGAGCCTCGGGCAGCGGATAGGTGCCCTCGGACTCGATGGGATTCTGCGTGGCCATCACCAGGAAAGGTGAGGGAACCGGGTGGGTCTGGCGGCCAATCGTGACTTGGCGTTCTTGCATGACCTCGAGCAGCGCGCTCTGGACCTTGGCCGGCGCACGGTTGATCTCGTCGGCCAACAGCATGTTGGTGAAGACCGGGCCGAGTGATGTGTTGAACTCACCCGTCTTCTGGTTGTAGATCCTTGTGCCGATCAGGTCGGCCGGTACCAGATCAGGAGTGAACTGGATGCGTTGGAAGTCGCCGCCGATGGCTGCGCTGAGGCTCTTGATAGCGATCGTCTTGGCCAGCCCGGGCACACCTTCGACCAGGACGTGCCCGCGAGCCAGCAGGCCGATGAGCAGCCGTTCGAGCAGCAGGTCTTGGCCGACGATGACCTTCTTGACCTCGAACAACACGCGTTCCATCACCTTGGCGGGTGGCGCCGACCGATCGGAGTCCGAAGGGTCGGACTCGGTCGGGTGTGGCTTTGGCTGGCTGTTATCCATTTGAACGAGGTCCTTGGGCGCCTAGCTGCGAGTTACTGTGATGGGCCGTCGGCTGCGCCGGCGGTGGCAATCTCGATGGGCATGGCAAAGCCGATGCCAACGAAGAAGCCTTGCCCGCCAGGGTCGGCCAAGGCGGTGACAATGCCGATGACGTGGCCTTCGCTGTTCAGCAGTGGCCCACCGGAGCTTCCCTGGTTGATGGCTGCGTCGAACTGGATGAGATCATGGAGGATGAGGTCGGTCTCGCCCGGGAACGGGATGCTGCGCCCGAGACCGGAAATTACGCCGGCGCTCAGGGTTCCGGTAAGACCAAGTGGGTTTCCGACCGCATAGATCGGGTCGCCGATCCGCAAGGTTCGTGAATTGCCCAAGACGGCCGGGACCGGCACACCAATGTTGCT
>JBDNHG010000527.1:0-2542 GCA_041688925.1 Acidimicrobiales bacterium
CGAGACGATTGCGGCGCCCGCCGCTGCCGCTCAGGGTTCTGGGCCTGACAATGGGTCGGGCAACTCGGGCGGCCTCACACCAGCGCCCACGTCAGCACCCACCACGGCACCCACAGTTGCTCCGACTTCAGCGCCAACAACTGCACCGACTTCGGCACCAACTGCTGCTCCAACGCCGGCACCAACCTCGGCCCCCACTGTGGTGCCAACCAACTTCCCAACACCGGCACCAAGCAGCTTCCCAACACCGGCACCAACCTCGGGCCCCACGCCGGCACCATCCTCGGGCCCGACGCCTCAGTAGAACCGGCCAGCAAGTCGATCGATGCGGGCAACCCAACTCTCGGCCTGTCTCTCGGTCTTCGGCGCTCGCATCGGGTTCGACATTCCCGACGCCCTGCTGCCGCAGCTTCACGATGCGCTCGCGTACCTGCCGGTCACGTCAACGGACGAACCACCGACCATGTCGTATCGCGACACATCAACCAATGCCTGCCCCCGGTTCGAGCGCGACGACCCCCTTCGTCCAGATGACCTGTCCTTCGTCGGCAGGTCGGTTGTTGACCTCGTCGACGATCTGCACTTGAGCATTGCGTTGCACGCAACCCACCACGTCTTCGTGCACGCTGGCGTGGTGGCTTGGAACGGCAACGCAATCATCATTCCCGGGCGGTCCCGGACCGGCAAGTCGACGTTGGTGCATGCCCTTGTGCAGGCAGGTGCCACGTATCTCTCTGATGAATATGCTTTGGCGACTCCGCAGGGAACCATTGCCCCGTACCCCCGCCCAATTCAGCTTCGCAACACGACCGGACGCAGGCTCGTCGACGCAGATTCCATCGGCACGACCGCCGACTCCACCCATCCGCCCGGCCTTGTCGTCTTCACCCGATTTGTGGCAGACGCAACGTTCGAACCGATCGCTGTCGCTCCGGCCAGTGCCGCGCTCGATCTATTCGACAACACCGTCATCGCCGAGGTCGATCCCGCGTCGGCGACGGCCGCCGTCGCCCAGATCGCCCGGGTCGCAACCACGATTCGCTCCAATCGTCCCAATGCGGCTGCGGTCGCATCGCAGATCCTCGAACTCGCCGACCGCATCAAGGTCACCACATGACTGCAGAACCAGAACCCTTCCTTGTACTCAACGACTTCCTTGCGCCAGAAGAGCGCGAATCGTTGATCAGGTTTGTGCGCGGCCAGGGCGAATTCGCACCTGCACAAGTAACACGACCGGGCGAATCGCACGGCGCAGCGAACGATTCGATACGACGAGCCGCGGTGGCGACCTCAGTCGATGAGATGTTTGGGCTCTTCGAGGACAAGCTGCGTGCCGTGTTGCCCCACGCCAGACGTGAAACCAGCGTCGGCTACTTCGCGCTCGGCAAACTCGAACGCCAAATCACCGCCCACGGCGACGGCGACTTCTTCAGCGCCCACAATGATCTGGGCGACCCGTGGTCCGAGAGCGCCAGCCGACGGCTGAGTTACGTGTATTACTTCCACGAGCATCCACGCGAGTTCAAGGGCGGCGAGTTACGTCTCTTTGACCGTGGCGGCGACACGTTCCAGGTCGTCGAGCCAGTCGACAACTCGATCGTCTTCTTTCCGAGCACTGCGCTTCACGAGGTATGCCCGATACGAGTGCCGGGCGACCCGACCTCACCGGGGGCCACCCGATTCACGATGAACGGCTGGTTTCACGACCGAGATCATGTGCGTGCCGAACCTGCACTCGACCCTGAGACGCGTACGAAACTCACGCAGCGTTACACACCGTCGTTCACCGATGTCGGCTTCAAAAAGGTCGCCACGCCTCCCGCGTTACACCACGCCTTGCGAGCCGTCTACGACCAGCGCCTCGAGGCAGGCACACCCGAACAGATCGACGAAACCTACCTGCCGACGGGCAATCCCGACTTCTTGTTCATCGACGATGTCAAGGCCGAGTACCACCAGGCGCTTCAGTCGATCCATGAAGAATGGGCGGGCGTCGAGCTCGAGCCAACCGCTGCGTATGGCCTGCGGGTCTACCGCAACGGACAGACGCTTATCCCCCATACCGATGTGCTGATGACTCATGTGATCTCGTCGATCGTGCACATCGCGCATGACACCAACGAGCCGTGGCCGCTATGGATCGTCGATCTGCAGGGTAACGAACACAATGTCGTGCTTGAAGAGGGCGAGATGTTGCTCTACGAGAGTGCACGCTGCCCACACGCTCGACCGACGCCGCTCGATGGCAGCGCGTATTGCTCGTTGTTCCTGCACTACAAGCCGGTCGACTGGAACGTGAGCTACTCGACGTTGGTCGAGCAAGCACGAGCAGACGGTGCGACCGATGTGTTGCCACCCCACTTGTGGCCGGCGGACAGCGAGCCTGCATGACCGGCATCATTCGCACCGATATGGACGTCGGGTTACTCAGCAACGTTCGTATGGGCATCGAGATATCGGCTGCGCTTGCGTTCCTTACCGGACGCCGGCTGGCGATGCCCTTCGACCGGCCGATCCCGCCGGCGCCGCAGTCGTCGATCGC
>JBDNHG010000528.1:0-7190 GCA_041688925.1 Acidimicrobiales bacterium
ACCTTGCGGACGTAGCCGCGAGCATTGTCGATCACGACGTTCACCGTGACCGAACCGGCCTTGGAGTTGGCGTCCTTGGCCTCGGCCGCTGGCTCATCGCCTGCGTCGGCAACCTGCGCCGGGGCCTGCGCATCGTCGGAGCCACCTGGGTTGCTCGGACCCTTGACCTGCTTCAGGACCGCAGCGAGATAGGTCTGCCATTTGGACTGTGCCTCGCCGCCATTGGCGGAACCCGTGCCTGCGCCATTGCCGGCATTTCCGCCTGGGGGCGGCGTCGGGGCAGGGGCGTCGGCTGGAGGATCGCCGCCGGGCTTGGTCGACGCAGCAGCGCCGGCGATGGCGAACGTGCCGATGAAGCCGTCGTTGGTTGCCGCAATCTTGACGGCACCACCTGAGGTGAATGATCCGAGGGCGCCGGCCGAGTCGTCGTCGTATCGGTTGCCGATGAGGGCCTCGGTGTTGCGCACCACCGTGCTGACGGCGAACGAAACGCCGGTACCCGACTGCTCGGAGACGGCGACCGAACCGGCAACCGCAATGGCGATGGACACGTCTTTGGCCGAGACCAGCACCGAGCCGCCGGCGGCGTCGGGATGAGTGAGCGTGCGGTTGCCGACGGTGATCGTGGCCCCGTTGTCGATCTGGGCGATCGTCGTGTTCACGATGACGTTGGCTGCCAGGGTCGCATTGAACGCCGACTCGTCGGCCTTGCCACCGGAAGCGGCCAACACCACGGTCAACACTCGGGTTTCGGCGGTGACCTGCAGGCTGTCGCCATAGGCGGTGACGCCGTCATCGATCTTGGCCGTGACGGTGTTGCCGAACCAGTACAAGCCGAAGCTGCCGCCGGCGGCGCTGCCACCTGGTGCCGAGGAGACACCGAGGCCGGGTGCGTCGTAGTTGCCCTTCTGGAACCAGTCCTTGGTCGACGAACCACCAAGCGACGGTGTCTTGAAGTTGCCGACCAGGCTGATGGCATGGTTCACGCTCTTGGCGTCGACCACGAGATCTCGCGAGCCGGACCTATAGGCCACGTTCTGGTTGACCTGGGCGCCCGATTGGATTCGAGCATCGGCCTCATTGATGAGCACCAGCGCGGCGAACGATCCGGCCTTGGTGGCCTTTTGGCCGCTGGCGGCCGACTGGGCCCACGAGTCGATGAGATTGTTGTCGAGACCGAGATTGTCGTTCAGATAGCTGGTGAAGTTGGTGAAGAACTCTTTGGCCACCTTGTTGGTGTAACTACCCAGGTCCTTCCAGCGAGTCTCGACAGCGAAGTCTTCGGTGCTCAGATCGAGCGAGATGGTGGGCGCTGAACCGATGTATTCGTACCAGCTGTTCTGATCACCGGGACCGGTGTGACCATCGACAACCTTGACGGTGTCACCCAGCGAAACGGTAGACATGCCGACGGCGTCGGTGGTGCGGGTCGGCGTCTTGTTGGCGGTGAACGGGGTGACCAGGTTGACGCCCCACAACGAGGCCGGATCGATCTCGTTCAGTGTGTGAGCCCGAACCGTTGTCGCGGCTCGGCTGTTCACGATGGCGCCAGTCGAAATATGAGCGGTGGCCGAGTTCTTGAGATAGCCAGCGCTGATCGCGATGCCGACGCCGTTTTTGGCGATGGTTTCGGTTGCCCCGTAGAGCGCGCCCGGCTCGTTGATGATGACCCGAATGCCGAAACTGCTGTCTGTCTTGCCGGGGCTCGGCCCGTTGCGGGTTTGCGCCGAGTTTCGTGATTGCGCCGCGGCCGACACGTCGGGACGAGCCTCGATGATTGCCTCGACCGAGATCGACCCGTCGGCCACAACGGTTCGGGCGTTGACGCCGTCGCCGATTCGGGCGTCGACCGTGTTCTCGTCGAATAGGAAGCCAAGCGCGCCGGACACGTCGAACTTGTTCGTCGTCGGTGGACCACCCAAGCCCAATTTCGCCTTTGCTCCGTCGGAGATCTTCTTGATGAGGGTGTTGATGCCCAGAATCGACTTCTCGAGGTCCTTGACACTGCCCACGAAGTCAGTTCCGAAATCATCGGAAGAGCTTTGGCCGGTGGCCGCATAGGCCTTGATTCCCGAGACAACCTGGGGCGCCTCGAGGATGGGGATATAGCCCAACAAAGGCAACGGCACATCGATGGCTTCATTGCGTTGCGACGCCACGACCTCGATCGAGCCGGTGACGTCGACCGCACCGTCGAGATGGGCATTGGTCGTGCCACCTTCGACTGCGACCGAGATCGCGATGGCGATCTTGCCGTCGAGCCCGGAGACCGCGGTTGCCAACGTGCGATTGCGGTCGATCGTCTCGGCGGTGACGAAAAGATTGCCGCCGACGTCGAGCGTTGCGGAGTCGGACACCACAACATCGGAATCGGACTGGATCACGCTGAGAGCGACGGCGACGGTTGCACCAGCGATCACTGTCGGCTTGGTTCGCACATTGGCCGTGTTCTCGGCCGTAGCTCGCAAGGTCAGATCATTGGTGGTGGTGATCTGCCCGTCGACCTGCACCTTGGCGGTCGTGTTGACGATGCCGATGGCAGCGCCGAGCACCAAGGCGATCAGCGGGAACGGTTTCACTCGCGCATCGGCTCTGGCGTGGACAACCAGGTCGTGGGCTCGGATTTCCGCGGCCGACCCGATGTCGATCGTGGCCTTCGAGGTCGCGACCGAGACCGCCACGAAAGCCGAGAAGCTGTCGAGGACGCCGAGGATGCTTTGTGCCGCTGTATCGAGAAGGTTGTCTTCGGTTCCCCCGGCACGGTCGATATCGAAGCGTTCGACCCGGGCGGTCGCCTCGATGGTGACGTCACCACCATCGATCAATGCGTCACCGATGGTGATGGTCGATTCGTTGTAATCGACATTGGCGAAGCCGAGCCCGCGAATGTCGTTGTTCACGTCGGCGCCAATGATCGAGATCTTGCCGTCGCCCGCCCCACCAGCAGCGGTGCCCTTGGCAATGAGTTGCGATCCGCCATCGATGACGATCGTCTTGCCCTTGAGGGTGATGTTGCCGGCGTTCGCTGCGCCCGCGCCGGAGTTGATCGTGAACCCGTTGGTGTTGATCGAATCGTCCTCGATGCTGATGTCGAGGCCGATAGTCGTCAGGTTCGACGTGATGTTGCCGTTGGTATAGCTGATCGCCCCGGTGCTTCCGCCGGTGAAGGTGATGCGACCCAAGTCGGCCTGCCGGAGCTGGGTCAACCCGAGGATGCGCACCCGGTCGTTGCCACCTGTCGAGACATCGATCGTGACCTTGTCGGCTGTCGCCAAATTGCTCACGTCGACCAGGAACAGATCGTCGTCTGTTCCGCCGAGCAGGGTGTCGGTGCCGCCACCGGTTGTGAGTGTGACCGAACCACGGGTGAACGCCGATGCGTCGATCGTCTCTTGCGCGGCCGTGCCGGTCAGTTCGACCCGCTCGATGCTGGTCAAGGTGTCGGTGCCTTCGGAACCAATCACGAGCGTCGTGTTCGTCAGAGTCATGGGCGTTGCGGTAACGCCACCAGATCGCGACTCGATCACCGTGTCGACGCCGACGCTGCCGATCAGCTGGTCGGCACCCGCACCACCAACAAGGATCACGGATCCACCGATGAGGGCGTTGCCCTGCAGCTGGGTGGTCGAGCCGGCTTTGAGGATGCCGAGGTCGACCGCGGCCGTGGCCCCGCCGAGCGCGGTGACGAGCAGCGGCGTTGCCCCGCCAGAAGCATCGGTGATGACGATGGCGGTTCGAGCAGCATTCAGCGTCGCGGTCAGATGCGGGCTGGCGTCGGTGATCTGGTCGAGGACATCTTGCAGCGTGGTGGCAAAGGTCAGTTCGATGTCGACCGACGATCCATCCGACAACCTGATTCGCAGCTCGGGATCGTTCGTCAGCCGGCCGATGCCGGTGCCATTGTTCAGGAATCCGAGATCGGTCGTCGGCCCGAGACCGCTGAACGCACTGGCGTCGAGTGTGTTGGCCGAAGCGCCGCCGGTCAGTTCGGCCAGCTCGATGCTGATCAGTGTGACTGTCGCCGTGCCGATGGTCAGCGAACTGTTCGTGAGCGTCATGTCAGCATCGGCCGATGCCACGACCGTATCGACATCGGCACCACCGTCGAGCGTGTCGCCGTCGTGGCCGGTCAATCGATCGAATCCGGCGCCACCGCGGATAATGTCGACACCCGACCCACCAATCAGCGTGTCATCGCCACCGAGTCCGTCGAGTTCGGTGCTGCCGGTGAAACCCGATGCGTCGATCAGGTTGCCGTGGCCGCCGCCGAGGAGTTGGGCAATCTGAATGTCTTGCAGCGAGTTGACGCCGACGACACCCACGACAGTGGCGGTGACGGACAGGGTGCCACCGATCAATGCGTTGGTGGCGACCAGATTGGCGATCGGCATGCCGCCGAGATTGCCGGTGAACGTTACTTTCCAGCCGTTGGGCACCGTATCGACGACCACGTTGTCGGACCCGATGCCGTCGAGCGACCCGAGTGCGGCCTGGACGGCCTGTTCGGTTGCGTTCCACGAGATGTCACCGGTCGTCTCGGTGCCATGGGTCAGTTGGAAGGTTCCAGCCGTGACTCCTGCACCCTTGGTCAAGGTCTGCTCGGCGCTTGTGCCCTCGCCCATGTCGAGGCTCGAGTCGGTCAGGACGAAACGGGTGTCGGCCCGTTCTCGGACCGTATTGACACCCCCACCGCCGAACAGTTGGTCGATGCCGGCGCCACCGGAGAGCAGGTCGTCGGCGTTGCCACCGCGCAAGATGTCGTCGCCCTCGCCACCGAACAGGCCGACGCTGCCGAGGGTGAATGCGCTGGCGTCGATGATGTTGTCGCCGTCTTCGCCCGAGATGACTGCCAGGCCGATGCCGGTGTGCGTCGTCACCGCAGCACCGAAGGTCAGTGTCGTATCGGTCAGCACGAAGTCCGCGTCGGCAACTTCCACGAGTGTGTTGGTGCCACCGGCGCCGGCCACGGTGTTGGTGCCACCCCCGGCGGTCAGTCGGTTGTCGGCGCCGTCGCCGGTGATCTGGTCGTCATAGTCGGAGCCGATGACGTCGCGGAAGCCGGCGATGCTGTCGAAACCGGTCGCCGTGCCGGCGCCCAGGTCAATGGCAGCGCCAGTGCCGTAGCCGGCGTAGCTGAATGTGTCGGATGCGTTGGCCACCAAATGCTGGGTGTTCGAGAACTCGACGCCATTGACGGTCCCCTGGTTGACGGCGATGGCTTCCCAGATTCGCGCGTCGTCGAGGCCGACGACCGTGTTGTCGGCGGCCAGGATGCTGCCGATGAATTCGGCGATATTGATGACGATCCCACCGACACCGGTGACCTTCTGCGTCTGCAGATTGAGTTCGACCGGGCTGGCGTAGCCGCTGAAGTCGAGGACATCGTCGCCGTCGGTTTTGCCGGTGATCGAGCCGGCGAGCGTGCCGGCGCCGAGGAACTTGAACGAGTTCTTGCCGATACCACCCACGAGGTTCTCGACGTTGACCGCCTGCACGGTATGCACGGTCGGGTCGGCATCGTCTTCGACGAGCAGGCTCGAATCGGCCTTGATCGTGAAGGTCAGGTTCGACGTGACCGACGAGAAGTCGAGCGTGTCGTTGCCCTGGCCATCGACCTCTTCGACGACGTCATTGCCAAACCCGTCGTAGAACACATAGCTGTCGTCGCCGCTGAGACCGAAGAACGACTCGTTGCCCGTCGTCGTGGCGTCGGCGCTGACACTCGTCAGGGTGTCGTCTTCGACGCTGCCCCGTTGCAGACCGGGACCGATGATGTTGGTCACACCAGAGAAGGTGACGACGACGCCGTTTCGGCGCACCGTGCCGTCTTCGTCGGTGGTGAAGTCCCACGTTCCACCGGCGAATGGCTGAAGCGTGTTGCGTCCGCCGCCGAGAGCGAGATTGAGTGTGAGCTGCTTCGTCAGATCGACCTGGGTGAGATCGATGGTGTCGTCGCCGCCAAGAGCGGTGACGTTGATCGGGCCGATGAAGCCCGGGTCGAGGGGGGGTGATTGCCAACGAGTTGTCGCCGGCACCGAGGTCGATCTGCAGCGCGGTCGCTGGGTTTGGGAAGTCTGTTGTCTCGATGTCGCCGGTGATGCTGCGCACCTGGATGCGGCCGGCACCGGCATTGTTCTCGACGACCCAATCGTCGCCGTCTTCGTCGCCTTGGAAGATCACCGTCGGTGATGCGCCGTTCAGACTCACGGGTTCGAGACCGGCATAGGTGACGACATTGCCGTCTCGCGACACACTGCCCGAGTCGGGACCGGTCGGCGTGTGCCCGACCGCTGCGAATGTTCCCTCGGTGACGAGGGTGTCGAGGCCGCCATCGCCGCCTTCGACGAGGCCGGCCAAGCTGCCGAGCGGCCCAAAGGTGAAGACGTCCTCGTTGCCGGCGGCGCCGGTCAGGTTCTCGAAGCCACTGAAGGCGAAGCCGCCGACGGTGCCGGTTCCGGGGCCGTCGACTTGCCATGTCGAGTCGGCGACGGGGCCGATCAGCGTGTCGTTGGCGCTGGCTCCGGCACGAAGGTTCTCGACCGAGGTGAACGTGACGCGGGTTGCGCCGTTCCAGGCGACCGATCCGTCGGTGCGCCATGTGGTGTCGATGGCATACACCGCGAGCGTGTCATGGTCACCCGCTCCGGCGAACATGACGTTGATGCCGTCGGGCAGTGGCGAGTTCAGGCCGACGGTCAGCGAGTCGGCACCGCCGCCGCGGACGAAGATCGTCTTGAATGTCGAGATGTTCTGGCTTGCGAGGAGCTCGCCGGAATTGTCATCGACCAATGTTGCCGTGCCGTCAGTCGCGAACTGCAGGGTTGCTGCGCCATTGAGATCGATGGTCCAGAGGGTGGGCTGGACCCCGGCGGCGTCGGGCGTCGGGCTCGGTACGGGCGTCGGGTCAGGATCGGGGGTGGCGGTCGGTGCGGCATCGGGCGTCGGCGTCGGATCAGGTGTTGAGGCCGGATCGGGCGTTGAGGCCGGATCGGGCGTTGGGGTCGCGGACGGGTCAGGCGTGCTCGACGGGTCAGGCGTGCTCGACGGGCCAGGCGTCGCAATAGGTGTCGCCGTCGGTGTGGGGGTCGGTGCTGTGACCGAGATCGTCGTCGGAGCGGGCGTGGGGGTGGACTGGGGCAGATCGTAAGTGCACGGGTCGGCCTGGCCATAGAACTCGTCGAGGTTCGAGC
>JBDNHG010000529.1:0-6098 GCA_041688925.1 Acidimicrobiales bacterium
GCGTGCCATCGTCGAGCAGCGCCATAGCCGGGGGTTCGCCGATCGGGTCTTCGCCCGACCAGATCGAGCCGTAGCGCTCGACCGCAGGGAAGGTGCGATTACAGATGGTGCGGGCCGGAGCGTCGGCGGGATGTGCCGGAATGTAGGTGCAGCCCGCCGAGCGATTCGAGTATCGCCAGCCGTGATACCGGCAGGTCAGCTCATTGCCATCGTTCGTGCCGATCGACAACCGAACCCCGCGATGCAGGCAACGGTTCTCCCATACGTTCACGAACTCGTCGTCGGCCCGCCAGATCGCAGCCTCGCGCCCGAGCAGTTGTCCATGGAAGATGTGTCGGTGCGGCAGATCGAGCATCGTTGCCACGGGATGCCAGAGCGAGGCGGCTTCGGTCATGTCGGGCTGTGTCCTATAGGTATGACGCCATAGGTCACGCCCAGATCGGACAGCCAGCGCCGGTAGGCGATCGCCACCTTGTCGGCTCGGATGGGTGTCTCGGCCCGCGGGTCGAGCGGCAAGAGCTTGGGGTATTGATTTTCGAGAATTGGTTTGTCTTGGCCGAAGATCGTCTGCTGGAACTTGCGAATCACGACGTCGCTGTTCTCGGGATCGAGCAAACACAGGAACATGTGCGCCTCGATGCGATCAGGGGCTACTGGTCGGCAGAACAACCCGATGACATCCATACGTTCGGCGTCGATCGGCGTGGGCTTGTACAACATCACGCAGAACGGATTTGGCACCCGATACAGATAGTCGCTCATTTGACCTTCGGTCGACGTCGTCGCCGCTCGAGGTTGGTAGAACACACAATTGGTTGCCCACACATCATTGGTGTCGGGGTCGATATACACGTCGTACTCGGCGACTTCGGTGTGGGGTTCCGCGCCGAGTATGTCGGTGTGCACAAACGGGAAGTGACCCATGTCGAGGAAGTTCTCGATGGCTCGTGGCGCTGACACGTGCACCCCGATCGTTCCGGCGTGCACATTGCGTCGATCGGGTTCGCTGAACTCGGCGATCTCGAACAGCGCATCGGGCGGCGAACCCAGACAGACCCAGACATACAAGTACTGGACCAGTATCGGCAGCGGCTCAGCTGTGAGATCGTCGGCTCGCCACACGGTGGCGTTGCCATCGGCGTCGAGCGTGAAGCCGAGCTGCTCGCCGAGCAAGATCGCGGTTCTCGTTTCGCCGTGTGCAATCTCGTCGAACGGCACCAACGGATGCCACTGATCGAGAATGACCGGGTCTTTGCATGCATTCGCAACGGGTTCCGTCAACACAATCCTCGAGTTGGTCGGTGTTTGGAAGATATCGCCCGATACCGGCAGACCGCCAAGCGTTGGCTCGACGGCGTGGGGTCAGGCGAGATCTCTTGGGCTAATGCGGGTGCGCCGCGCCACCGCGATGCCAGCAAGCATTGCGCCGGCAGCGAAGAACAGGCCGACGTTCGATGCGGTGCGAAATGCCGATCGGCCTTGCTCGTCGGCGATCTCACTGATGAGCGAAGATTGACCATCGTCGAGTTGACGTTCGAAGAAGACACGCTGCAAGGCGCCCAGCAGACCGACGCCGATCGATGCGCCGAGTTCGATCGACATGTCATTCACGCTGGCAGCCACACCAGCGAATGCTGGCTCGACTTCGCCGACAACCCGATCGACCGACAGCGGGATGACCAGGCCGTTGCCGATGCCGGCTATCAGCCCGGCAGCAACGAACAGAACGCGGCTTCCGTCGGGCACAAGACCCATCGAGAGGTAACCGATCGACATGGTGATCAAGCCGGCGGTGATCACGTTTTCGATGCCGAAGCGATCGCGCAGCGGCACACAGTTGTTGGCAACGACGACTTCGACCACGCCGATCGGCACCAGCAACAGCCCGGTCGCCAACGCTGTCTCTTGCCACCCGATCTGCAGCATCAATGCGGCAACGAACAAGACGCCGTTGAAGCCGATGGCCGCGATGACGAGTGTGCCCGCCCCGGCGACTCGCTCACGGTCGTCGAAAAGTGCGAGTGGCAGTAGTGGGTCGGTCGTGCGGCGTTCGTGGGCGACGAACGCGTAGACGAACATCACTGTGCCGAGGGCGGCGACGATGGTGCCAGGTGCCAGCGGATGCGCCGGACCCTCAATAGCGACGTAGACCAGGCAGCCGACCCCAGCAACCGACAATGCGGCGCCGACGACATCGAAGCGACCAGTTCGTTGTCCGGGAAGCGTGGGCACCCACAGAAGTGCGCCACCGAGACCGATCAGCGCCACCAGTGCATTGAGCGCGAAGACGGCTTCCCACCCAGAGACCCCGAGCAGCCAGCCACCGAGAGCGGGGCCGAACGCACCGCCGGCACCAGCCACGCTCGACCAGGCGGCGATGGCGCGGCCCCGGTCGCGGCTGCTGAACACCTCGCTGATCGTCGACAGGGTGGCGGGCATCATCACCGCGGCGCCCAGGCCAGCGATGACGCGAGCCACAATCATCATCTCGACGGAACCAACGGTGGCACCAAAGCCGTTGCCCGCGGCGAAGATCGTGAACCCGAGGATCAGGGCCTTGCGTCGGCCGATGCGGTCGCCGAGGGCGCCGCCGGCAAGCAGCAATCCGGCGAAGACGACGGCGTATGAATCAACGATCCATTGCAGATCGCCGATCTCGGCATCGAAGTCGCCGGCGATATCGGGCAGGGCGACGTTCAGCGCGGTGAGCGCCACGACCAGCAGAAAAACGCCGAGACAGGACACCGCAAGCGCGCGCCACCGGTCGGGATGTCCGGCGTGAGCCGCCTGTGTATTGGTCACCTCAGCGGTCGAAGTCGCAGGTGGTGGCGATTCGTTCATACTTGTCGGCGGGGTCGTCAACGCAGATGTCGAAAGCCATGCATCAAAACTAGTGTTGGGTCGGTGCTGCGCCTGCAAGCCGGTGCCGATTCGGGCAGGTCGTGACTTCTGCCTGTGGTGGAAACCGAGAGCGGCCTGTCATTGCGCAGCACTGGTCAAGATCGCTGTGTGAACGCTGTGTGTCCCTCAAGACGAATCGTTGTCGGCCGATAGTTGCCGATGGCTGCCAATCTCGGTGCGCGCTGTGGCGTCGTCGATCAGGTCGACGACTACGCGCTCGAACTCTCGCGTCCAGAGCGATGGGTGCCGTTGCCCCCGCGCTGATCGCCCCTCCGATCTTGCTCTTCAGCGCCAGGCTCGTGGCCCGGCTCGATGCAATTGGACATCTCCTTCGGCAGGCCGCGTTGACCGATCCGCTGTGGCCGACTGGCTGTGCGCCCTGGTCGGCGAAACCGGGACGGTGGCTCGCCTCGGCGGTGATGAGTTCGCATTCGTTGCAGCGCTGGATACATAGCGTCGACTGGCGACCCCCGGGCTCGGCGAAACGCGCTGGCAGCACTGTGACGGGCACTGTGACGGATCGCCTGACGAATTTCTGGCGTTAATCCCGACCTAGTGAGTAGGGTTTAGATCTATGCGATTCGACGCACTCATCGAACCCTTCACCGAACGGCTCCGTCATCACACCGAGGCCGGACGTGTCATCGTTACGTCCTCGTCATTCCAGACGCAGAGCATGCCGTTGTTGCACCTCATCGCCGAGCTTGCACCAACGGTTCCGGTGCACTTCCTCGACACCGGTTTCCACTTCCCCGAGACGCTCGAGTTTCGTGATCAGGTGACCGAGCGGCTGGGATTGAACACTGTGATTCTCGAGTCGCCGATCCCCAAGATCGCGCAGCGCACGAGCAGCGGCATGTTGTTGTGGACCGAGAACACCACGCGATGTTGCCAGATCAACAAGACATTGCCCATGGAACCTGTGCTCGCCGCGGCCGACGTCTGGATCACCGGTGTTCGCCGCGACCAGAGCGCTGTTCGCAAGTCGTTCGAGTTCGAATCGCCCGGCCCTCACAGCGTGACACGTATGCACCCGATGCTGGAGTGGACTCGTGCCGACGTGTGGGGCTACATCGCTGAGTATGACCTGCCGCGCCATCCACTCGAACTGCTCGGCTACGAGTCGATCGGTTGTGCGCCATGTACCCAAGCGCCGTCGCTCGACGGTGAACGGGCAGGCCGCTGGTTTGGGCAGAGCAAGGTCGAGTGCGGGCTGCACACCGAGTTGGCCACGACGTCGTGAGACCCCTCATCACCGGTGGCGCGGGCTATGTCGGGGTTTCGCTTGTGCGTGCGCTGGCAAAACGTGACGACGTCGAACGCATCACGGTTGTCGACAATCTGGCTCGCCGCAACTGGGCGCTATTCGTATCGGGTTCGCATGGGCCGGTCCCTGTCGATTTTCGCAAGGTCGACATCCTCGACGGGCACTCGCTCGATGCGGCGGTAGCAGGCGCCGACACCGTCTTTCACCTCGCAGCTCATGCCTCGACGCCGCACGCCGATCGTGATCACCATGTGTTCGATCAGGTGAACAATTGGGGAACAGCCCAAGTCGCACGCTGCATAGAGAAGGCGACGTCGGTCCGTGACGTCGTCTATCTGTCCACCTTCGCTGTCTACGGTGATTCGCCCGAACCAATCCGGGCCGAGACCGAAGCGATGCCGTCGTCGACCTACGGCATTTCGAAGTTGGCAGGCGAGGAACATCTGCGACGGCTCAAGGACCGCAACGTGCACATTGTGCGAGCCGGGAATGTGTTCGGCTTCAACCCTGCAATCCGATTCGATGCGGTCATCAATGCGCTGTGTTTCGACGCGTGGACAGAACGAACAATTCGTCTTACCGGCGACGGAAGCCAAACGCGCCCGTTCATCCATGTCACGAAGTTGGCCGAAGCGATCGCTCGACTACCCGGCGCTAATATCGAGTCGGGCACCTATGACCTGGCCACGCACAACGCATCGGTCGACGAGCTCGCCGACATCTTGAACGACCTGGTGCCAGATCTCGATCGCATCTACGCCAATCGCGATGTGCGCATGCAGAACTTGGTCATGGACCTGCCGTCGCCCCTCGCAACCAGGCTTGGAATCGAGCCATCGCCGCTTGCTGATCAGATTGCTTCACTCATCGCAGCGCTGCAAGGTTGATGTCGACACCGCCCGTGTCGTGACTGGTGAAGTCAGGGGCAGAGATCGGTCACCCGGTCGATCACGGGTGGCTTCGGAGGATGGCCATGTGCTGCGAGCCAGTGCTCGAACTGCTCAGCAGGCAACGCCTTAGACATCAAGTTGCCCTGGGCGAAATCGCAGTTCAACGAAGCGAGCATCGCGAACTCTTCTTCTCGTTCGATGCCTTCGGCGACTACGACCAGGCCGAGGTTGTGGGCCATCTCGATGGTCGAACGGACGATGACCTCTTTGTGAGGATCGAAGTCGACGTTGGTGATGAACGAACGATCGATCTTCAACTCGTCGACGGGTAGCTCACGCAGATAGGCAAGCGACGAATAGCCGGTGCCGTAGTCGTCGATGGCGAGGGTGATATCAAGGTCGTGGAACTCGCCGAGCAGCCCGGCGACCCGCTCACGGTCGACCATGATTGCGGTCTCGGTGATCTCGAACGAGAGCCGGTCAGAGGGGACGCCGCTCTTGGCCAACATCTTGGCGACTCGACTCGAGAGCGAGTCATCGAGAAGATTGCGGGTCGACAACTTCACGGCGATTTGGAGCTTGATGCCGTAGTCGGCCCACCGTCGTATGTCGCTGATCGTGCGTTCGAGAATGGCATCGGTGAGGTCGCGCATGAGGCCAGCGCCTTCGGCCAGCACGATGAATTCGTCGGGTGGCACAAAGCCGTAGCGCTCATGGTTCCATCGAGCAAGGGCTTCGGCACCAACAACGGTGCGATCCGAGAGATCGATCCGAGGCTGATACCAGACATCGAGCGACCGGTTCTGGATCGCCCGGCGCAACTCGCTAATCAGCTCGAGGCGTCGTGGGTCGTTGCTGTCGTGCTCATGGCGATAGAACTGCCAGCCCGATTGTTGTGCCTTTGCTTCATACATGGCAGTGTCGGCATGGCTCATGAGCGCAGTCAGGTCCTCGCCGTGTTCCGGAGCAAGAGCGACGCCGATGCTGGCGCCGATCTGAAGCGAAAGATCCTCGAGTTTGACCGGTGTCTCTATCGCAGC
>JBDNHG010000530.1:0-3039 GCA_041688925.1 Acidimicrobiales bacterium
GTTTTCGGCACTCACCCGTACGACGCGATCGATCGGCACAGTGACGGCGTTTAAGGTGGTTTCTAGCGTCTGCTCTTCTTGCTGCAACTCACGACTCAGCGATGCTGGCTCCACAGTCGTCAGGGATGTGGTGCGGCGCTGCTCGAAATCGGCTGGCATCAGGGCCGCGATCGCACGTTGGTCATAGCCGAGCTCGGTCAAGATCTCCGCGGTGTGGGCTCCGAGCGCAGCCGCCTGGGAATGAATAACCTCGGGCGTCGAACCGAAACGCCATGGCGGGCGGGGATGGCGGACCCGACCCATGGGTGCGGCGTCGTGTTCGAGGATCGACTGGCGGTACTTGGCTTGGGGATGTTCGTGCACCTGGGCCAGAGCTGCGACGGGTCCGGCGGGGACGTCGTGTGTGGCGAACGCGGCCAGCGCCTCGGCGCTGCTCATGGCGGCGACCTCGATGGCCACCAAGTCCTGGAGGGCATGCATGTCAGGAACGACGCTGTTATCGGGCCAGCCGTCGAACCACTCGGGGTGTCCCATGGCTCGGCACACCCCTTCGATTGGGCCCATGAAGGGCATGACGACGATGTCGCCGTCAGTTGTGGGGTAGACGCGGTAGTAGTCACCCGGGTAGATCGCCTCGACGTCGGCTTGCCCAACGATGGTCTCTTTCATCATCCCGTCGGGCCACAAGAAGGCCAGGTTCGCTTCGTGCATGCTGATCTCGACCCGCTGGCCTCGCCGTTGCGGATCCCTCTCACGAGCGAACAACGCAGCCAGGATGGCTTCGCAGGTGGCGTGGGAAGTGACCTTGTCGGCAAGAAAGTGACGGGTCAAGGCTGTGTTACCCGATGCGGCGTCGCGTTGACGGTCGACCATGCCCGACACGGCCTGAATTACATAGTCATAGACGGGTTCACCTGCAGCAGGACCGGTCGAGCCGTAGCCAGTGATACTGGCGTAAATCAGCGACGGGTTGCGAGCCATGCACTCGTCTGGGTCAAGGCCAATCCTGGCCGCCTTGCCCGGCCGCATGTTCTCGACCAGGACATCAGACTGATCGGCCAACGCTCGCAGGATGTCCTGCCCTTTCGGTTGGCGGCCATCGATGGCCAGCGAACGCTTCCCCCGATTCAGGTTGTAATAGAACGAGGTCATGCCGCCGCGACTGTTGCCGAGCGCTCGGGTCAGATCGGGCGAGGCAGGGTTCTCGACCTTGATCACGTCGGCACCCAGGTCGGCCAGCAACATCGCGGTCAAGGGCCCGGAAAGCACACTCGAAACATCGAGCACCCGCAACCCCGCCAGTGGTGCATCACTCATTGTTCTCTCCTGATGTAGTGACTCCGCCAGGCACACCGACCCAACGCTGCTCGGTGTCGCTATCGGCGAGTGGCATTGCGATCATGACAGACACAACGATCTAGGAAACCATTTCGGATAGGCACAACTTCGCCGACCTCGCACTGCTAACACCGTTGATTGTCCTCATCCAGATCAGGCGGAGGTGTAGTCGCCGTCAATCATGACTTGGTGTTGGCTCGCCAGACGTGCGCATATTTCTGCCGGATTCGGCCATTTTCAGCCAGAGCGGGTGAGGGTAATCGAAACCCCGTATTCGGCTTGGGAAGCTGTTACAGATGACGAATAGTCGTTGCGGTGGCAACGATTCTGGGACCGGTGGGCCGCGTCTGGGCCGCGGACTTCATCCGATGCTACGAAAGCGACGATGAGTACAGCTAGGACCAAGTCCTCAGTTGGGGCTCCCAGGTTCCGGCGACGTCGTCGTCATCGAGCAGGGGTTCGAGCAGCGCTTTGACCAGTTCGATCGCTTCCATCGCTGTTCGTTCCGTCACGCTGGGCAGAGACTCGATCTCCTTCGCGTAGCCGGCGATCCAGGTTTCGGCGGGCAGTTCGATACTGGTCGGTGTTGCCAGGCTCCGTGCCGCGTACTCACTGAGCAGAGCCGAACGGAGGGCAGCGGCGTCGAGTCCTTGGGTGTTGGCGATCAGTACGAGATCGACAAGGTCGCGATATCTGGTGCTGGGTGCGCCGTCGTTGTAGGTGTCGATCATCGCAGCGTGCTTGTCGGCGATGTGATCAACCAGGGGGTAGACCCGGTATGGGGATGTCGGCAGCCCGGGCACGTCGACCGGGGTGAGCGGTTTGATCGAATCCGGTGGTTGGGTCATGTTCGATGCGACGACGAGATCGATTCGGAACTGCTCGAAGACCTTGTTGCCGATGAACGACGTGACCTTGAGTCGGCGGACGTCTCTCATGGGCGTGCCGCGCACAAGTGTGATATCGAAGTCGAAGAAGTCGTCGAGATCACGATGACCAAGGGCCTGTAGCGACTCGATGGCGTCGATGAATTCGCCTTCGTAAAACAGATTGAGGTCCATGCTGTGCCGCGCTTGATCGGGGAATCGCGCGAGCAGCCCGCCGCCGCCTTTGAGAATCCACGATGCCGCAATGTCGGTGTCGTGGAAGATGCGGGCAAGCAGCCGGTCGTACGCGAACTGGCGTCGCAGCTCGTTTATCGAATAGCGGCTGGTCCGGTGCGCCGAGCTGAATCGGTCTGCGAGTGCTGAAGCGAAGGCCTCGGCCGTTGCGTAGCGGAACTGGTCGGTCATCGACTGGCCGCAGGCGAGTCCATGACCATGAGGGATTCGACCTCGCCAGTTGTCAGCTTCATGGCCTTCGCTACTTCGTCGAGCGTCACGGCTTGTGCACGAATCGCCTCGTCGATGAAGCGCCCGAGGTGGCCGCCGTCGGACTTTGATCGGGCCAGGTCTGCAGCGGTGCGGGCGATTGTGGTGACAGCGAAGCCATCGACGACGGTGTACTCGCTGCCCTTGAGGCCACCGGACCGGCGATGCACCTTGACCCCCTTGCGGGGCTGGAGGCGATCGACGGTGATGAAGCTCGGTGTGTCTGCGAGGTACACGCCGAAGCCGTGCAGCGATGCAGCCGACTCGTGCGACACCCAGATCGTTGGTTCGCGAACTCGATCACGTGGGCCGGCGCTCGGTTGCAGTCGGA
>JBDNHG010000531.1:0-8814 GCA_041688925.1 Acidimicrobiales bacterium
TGATCACACGATCGTCCTGCCCATCCTGCGGGCGATTGCGGCCAAACACGGTCCCGTAGGCCTGGTGCACATCGACGCTCACACCGACATCAACGACACGATGTTCGGTGAGAAGATCGCCCACGGCACGCCCTTTCGCCGGTGTGTCGAAGAGAACCTGCTCGATCCGCAACGCGTCGTGCAAATCGGGGTGCGTGGTACGGGTTACGCGGCCGACGACTTCGATTGGTCGCGTGAACAAGGCTTCCGGGTGGTGCAGATCGAAGAATGTTGGTACAAGAGCCTGGCACCGCTGATGGAAGAAGTACGAGCCAAGGTCGCTGGAGGACCGGTGTACAGCAGCTTCGATATCGACGGCCTCGACCCCGCCTTTGCGCCCGGCACCGGCACACCCGAAGTCGCCGGGCTGACCATGCCCCAAGCGCTCGAGATCATTCGCGGCTGCCACGGACTCGACATAGTCGGCGCTGACCTCGTCGAAGTCGCCCCTATCTATGACACCACCGGCGCCACCTCTCTGACTGCGGCCAACCTGTTGTATGAAATGTTGTGCGTGCTTCCCGGCGTCGACTATCGAGACTGAGCTAGTGCTACGACCGCGAACGTTCGCGCTCAATCGGCTGCATCAATCCAGGATCGCGCGTGGGGCCGAGATTGCGAAGCAACGCTCACCGTCCGAGGCGGCGCAGGCGATGCATGCGCACAACCGACAGCGACGCGAACGAGCGAACCACGTCGGGGTCGAAATGGGTGCCGCTGCACGCGATGAGCTCACGTCGAGCTTCGGTAGAGGACATCGCCGTCTTGTACGAACGAGTCGCCGTCATGACTTCGGATGCATCGGCAACCGCGACGATGCGAGCAGCCTTCGAGATCTCGTCGCCGCGCAGGCCGTCGGGATCACCACTTCCATCAAAGCGTTCGTGGTGTTGATCGATCGCGTGGGCACTATCGCCGAGCCAGACCGCTACCTCGCCGGCGATCTGCACGCCGTTGGCTGGGTGTTCGCGTAGCTCTAGCCATTCCATTTCGTCAGGCGCGCCCACCTTGTTGAGGATTGTTGAAGGCACATCGATCTTGCCGATGTCGTGTAACAAGGCGGCCCATTCGAGGCGGTCGCGCTCGGCGCCGTCGATCTTCAGCTCATCGGCGATCATCATCGTGACCGCCCGGACCCGCTCGCTGTGCCCACATGTCAGCCGATCATGCCGGGTCAGAGCACGCACGAGTTGAGCGACCTCGTCGGTCCCTGTAGCGGTGTCGGGGTTGAGCGAAGGATGGTCACCATGGACCCGTTTCGGACTCATCGCCCGCATCGCTATCGCCATCCGGTTCGGTACCTGGTCGGGAAACACAATGGCTAGCCTCGCCAGCATCGTCAGGGGCAACAGGTGTCGAGCCAGTCGGTCGAGCACCAACAGCGTCGACACCGATACCAGCACAGTGGCGATAGCGACGATGCCAACCAATGCTGTTGGAAACCACCACATCAACAACCAACGCGCACCCAGGGCGACACCGCATGCCACAGCGACAGGCACCGCGAGCAGTGCGAGTCGCAACCCGGCGGCGAGCGGTCCAATGATTGTCTCCTCGCTTCGCCATGCGGCGCTGTCCCCAATCGAAATCGAATCCCGGAAATACATTCGGAACCAGTTCGATTCTGGGTTTTAGCGAGGTCGCGGCCGGGTCATATGACCTATGGCTCCACCGGCGCTGCGACTGCGCCAGGGCGCAGGTTGCGTAGCTGATCGATATGGGCAGGAAGGTGCATCGCCGCCTGCGTGCCGGCGCCTTCGATGTAGTTCGCAAGCACGTCGGGGTCTTGGCAGACCTCGTTCTCGAACCGCGTCTCGTTGCCGTGCACCAGCGCCTGACACGCGCGGACTTCGCCCCATACGACCTCGGGTGTCGCCAGACCTCGACCGAGACCGCCGGTTGCTCGACACATTCATCACTGCAATGGCGACCGGACAGCCGAAAGACCTCGCCCAACTGCTGCATGACCACGTGGTTCTGGTCACTGATGGTGGCGCCAACGTGCGGGCCGCCCGTCAACCGATCCTGGGCGCGACGCGGGTAGCCAGATTCTTGGCCGGCGTGGTCAAGAACGCGCCGCCCGAGAAGGTCAAACTCGACTATGTCACCGCCAACGGCCAGCTTTCGTTGCATATCGCCGTCGACGGCCAGACATCGTCGCTGTTCACCCTCGAACCAGATGTGACCGGCGCCAAGGTCAGCCGTATCTTCGTGCTGCGCAACCCCGACAAGTTGCGCAACGTCACGGTTGGCTAGCAATACTGCTCTCATGGTCACTGCTCCCATGGTCAAACCCGCTTTCACGAGACGCACCCGGCCGGCCGGCCTGGTCATCACGCCCGGAGCCAGCGCCGATCGCGACCATGCCACGCTCGTCGCGATCGAGGAAGGTATTCCCGAGCTGGCGGTGCTGCGGCTGACGCTGGCCACGACCCGGGTGCCGACCGCGGTGAAAAAGATCGTCGAAGCGGGCCAGGCGTTCGCCGACGAACTCGGTGTTGCACCCAACAAGATCGCCTATGGCGGCCGCAGTTTCGGCGGCCGATCATGTTCGGTCGCCGTTGCCGAAGGGCTTGTCGCAACCGCGCTGGTGCTGCTGTCCTATCCCCTGCACCCACCCGGCAAGCCCGACAATCTGCGCATCGAACACGTCGCCGACATCGCAGTGCCGACCCTGTTCGTCTCAGGTGAAAAGGACCCGTTTGGCTCCGCGGCGGAGTTCGCCCAGCATGTGCCGACCATCAGCGGACCGACAACGATGCAATGGGTTGCGGGCAACCACTCGCCCAAAGGCAACGACGAAATCGTCGCCATGGTTCGTCGCTACCTCGGCTATTGATTCGGTACTGGTGATCGACGCTCGGCCACCCTGGTCGCCAAGGGCACTACGGTCGGCGTATGTCCTCAGTCGACGAAGTGAAGCGCTACCTGGTAACTGAAACCGGATTGGCCACGGTCAGCACTGTGCAGGCCGATGGCCGAGTGTTGTCGAGCATTGTGAATTGCGGCGTCATCGACCATCCGCTCACGGGAACTCCCTGCGTTGCGCTGGTCTCTCGTGGAAGCGCAGCACGCATCGGCCACATTCGTCGCGGTTCGCAGATGACGGTGGCGATACGGCGCGATTGGAACTGGATTTCAGTCACCGGCCCGGCCGACCTGATCGGGCCCGACGACCTGCCGCCGTCCTTCGGTACAGCGTCGGTCGATACAGCGTCATTCGGTACTGAGCAGCTGCGTCTCTTGCTGCGAGAGATCTACCAGGCGGCGGGCGGCAGCCATGACGACTATGAAGCGTACGACCGCGCCATGGTCGAAGACGGCCGGATTGCCGTCCTCGTGGCTCCTGATCGCATTCTCGGCAACGCCGCCCAGTAGCCGCCAGTCCTGCGCTTGCATCAAACGCAGGCGGGCACGCTTTGTGTCAAGCCGTGCTCGTGAGCGAGCATCCACTTGACCTTTCGACCCGCATCATCGACTCGGGTGTCGCCGACACGCCGGTGAACCGCATGACCGAAGAGGTCAGCGATCTCGGCGATCGAGTAGCGATCGTCGAGTCATTCAGCCATTCGGTGCTCGTCGACAGCGGCACCGGATTGGTCGAGTTCGACACCAGCGTCAAGGCCAAGGGGCCGGCAGTCGTCGAGGCCATTCGCTCATGGCGCGACGATGCGATCGACACGATTGTCTATACCCACGGTCATCTCGACCACGTCGGCGGCTCGGGGGCGCCCCGCTTTGCTCGGTACCGCACCACGTCTGGCTACAACCGAGTCATCAATCTGCGACAGTTCGGCGGCGCGGCCACCGATCTCGCCAAAGCCACCGACCGGCCGTTCCTGCCCGAGTCTGTTCTCGAGCCCGATACCACCTACCGAGACCAGCTGGTGGTCGAGATCGGCGACACCACCTTCGAGTTCAATCATTGTCTCGGCGAAACCGACGATCACACCTGGACCTGGATTCCTCAACACAAGATGATCGCTGCCGGCGATCAGTTCATCTGGATGTTCCCGAACTGCGGCAATCCTCAAAAGGTGCAGCGTTATCCCCTCGAATGGGCAGCATCGCTGCGTGACATGGCCGCCAAGGAACCCGAGTTGTTCGTTCCGGCGCACGGCCTGCCGATCGCCGGCGTCGATCGCATTCGCACCTGTCTCATAACCGTTGCCGAGACGCTCGAGAAGCTCGTGACCGATGTTGTCGATGCAATGAACACCGGCGCCGTGCTCGACGACATCGTGCATTCGGTCAAGGTCAGCGACGAGGTGCTCGCTATCCCGTATCTACGGGCTGCCTATGACGAACCCGAATTCGTCATCCGCAATATCTGGCGGCTCTACGGCGGCTGGTATGACGGCAACCCGGCCCGGCTGAAGCCACCGTCTGACCAGGCGATCGGTGTCGAAGTCGTCGATCTGGTGGGCGATATTCAGGTCATTGTCGACCGGGCGCTTCAGCGGTCGGCCGAGAACGACCACCGGTTGGCCTGTCACCTGATCGAACTCGCCGTGGCCGCAGAGCCCGAGTCACGGGCCGTCAACGACGCCCGCATCCAGATCTACCAGGCCCGCCGCGCCATCGAGACCTCCCTCATGGCCAAGGGCATCTTCAAGGGAGCCGCCGCCAACTCCGAGGCTGTCATCACCGGCGAGATTCCCGCATCAAGCTTCGTTCTCGACATCACCAGCTGACCGAACCCGACGACTCGCAGTAGCGTCATCGAACGATGACCATCAGCCACTCACGAAGCAACCTCTCACGAAGCAATACTGAGCCAACGCGATGAGCCGCAAGTTAATCATCGACACTGATCCTGGCGTCGATGACGCCATGGCGATCTTCACTGCACTTGCGTCGCCGGAACTCGACGTCGTGGCGCTGACGACAGTCTTCGGCAACGCAGCGATCGAGCTGACGACCCGCAATGCGTGCATCTTGCTCGAGGTTGCGGGGCGTACTGACATCCCCGTCGCGATGGGTGAAGCGGCACCGATCGCCTCGGCCTACGGCGGCCCGGTTCCATTCGTGCACGGTCACAACGGTCTTGGTGATGTCGACCTTCCCGCCACCACCCATGGCGCTGTCGATGCCTCGGCCGCCGACCTGATCGCTTCGATCGTCACGGCCGATCCGGGCAACGTGACATTGCTGGCGCTCGGCCCGCTCACCAACCTTGCCATGGCGCTCGATCGTCACCCCGAGATTGCAGATCTGGTCGCCGAAGTCGTCGTCATGGGCGGCAATGCACTCGTGCCGGGAAATGCGACGCCGGTAGGCGAAGCGAACATCAACAACGACCCCGAGGCCGCCGACCTGGTGTTCGGCGCCGCCTGGCAGGTCACGATGGTCGGTCTCGATGTGACACATCAGGTCAATCTCACGAGTGCTGCCCTCGATCGAATCGCGGCTGCGCCGACGCCCACCGGGCAACTGCTGCGCGGAGCGTTGCCTCGCTATCGCGCCTTTTACGAAACGACCAATGGCGTTGACGGCATCTTCGTGCACGACCCGACCGCGGTAGCGGTGCTCATCGATCCCGATGCTTTCACCTTCAACAATTGGGCGCTTCGGGTCGAAACCGAGAGTTTCAGTCGAGGCAAGACCTGGCCCAACATGGGCAACACCGACGAGACCGTGCCGACCGCCTGGCAGGGTCGACCGCTGGTCAAGGTGTGCACCGCTGTCGACGGCGATCGAGTCGCTCGCCTGGTCGAATCGCGTCTCACCGCCCCCTCGTGATGGGCGCCTAGCACCACCTGCGACTTGCGACTCGACGTGGCACACTGTGCACAATATTGTTTACAAGGCGAGCACCGCCCGCCGCCATGTCATCAACCGAGGAGCATGCAAGATGCCTACCCCCCGCCACGTCGTAGTGCGCACCATTGATCGCGCACCTTCCCAGGTCGTCGATGCGCTCGCACCGATCGGAACCGCAACCGTGCACGAGGCCATCGGCCGCATTGGTTATCTCGGACCCGAACTCGCGCCGATTCAACGCGACGCCCGCATTGCGGGAACAGCCGTGACCGTGTCGAGTCACCCTGGCGACAACCTCATGCTGCACGCAGCTGTCGAGGTCTGTAGCCCCGGCGATGTACTCGTAGTGACCACAACGGCGCCCTCGACCCACGGCATGTTCGGCGACCTGCTCGCCACCTCGCTGATAGCCCGTGGCGTCCGCGGCTTGGTCATCGATGCCGCGGTGCGCGACACCCAGGACCTTCGCCAGATGGGCTTTCCGGTCTGGACTCGCCACGTTTCGTGTCAGGGCACGGTGAAAGCAACGGCGGGCTCGGTGAACGTTCCCGTCTCGCTGAACGGCGTCATCATCAACCCCGGCGACGTGATCTGCGCCGACGACGATGGTGCCGTCGCTGTCGAGCGCACGATCGCAGCCTGGGCACTAGAACAGTCAAACGACCGGCTGGCCAAGGAAGAAGCCACCCGAGTTCGCCTCGAAGCCGGCGAACTCGGCCTCGACATCTATGGCTTGCGCGCCAAACTCACCGAACTCGGCGTGCTCTATATCTAGTGAGCTGAGCTGTCTGAGTGTTCTTGTAATACCAGGTGGCCGACCGCTGTATTGCTGGCCGGTACGTGCTGAAACCGGTTGACGACCTCGGGAGTGGGACCCTGTCCGGCAACGTCGGCCATGGCGCCTCGGGCAACCAGCCACATGACCAACTCGATGCCTTCGGAACCTGCTTCACGCATGTACTCGATGTGGGGCATATCGGCCAGGACTTCGGGATCGGCGATCAATTGATCGATGAACTTGTCGTCGAAGTCGGTGTTGATGAGCCCGGCACGTTTGCCCTGTAGCTGATGGCTCATGCCGCCGGTGCCCCACACCTGAATGTTGAGATCGTCGTCATAGCTCGCAATAGCTCGGCGAATTGCCTTGCCCAGCTCGAGGCACCGGCGGCCAGACGGCACCGGATACTGCACCAC
The DNA here is from genome assembly GCA_041688925.1 of Acidimicrobiales bacterium. GTDB lineage: Bacteria > Actinomycetota > Acidimicrobiia > Acidimicrobiales > UBA10347 > UBA10347. Next base: position 6,997 of record JBDNHG010000531.1, read on the forward strand.
GTTCACGACGATCGGAATCACCGGACACGGCCACTGCTCGGGTTGACCGAACAGCAACGAGAGCGGCACGGTCAGACCATGGTCGACCGGCAGGCGGTTCACGATTGTCAGGTCGAAGTCTTGCTGAATTACCGACTGGGCGATGTGGGCTGCGAGTTCGGGCATGCCTGCGACATCGGGAACCGGACGTGGTCCCCATCCTTCGTCGGCGACGGGAAACGACGCTGCGGTACCGATGGCGAACGTGGGAATGAAGTCGAGGCTGAACGCCGTCGCATGGTCGTTGTAGACGAGCACGATGGCATCGGGTGTGTTGTCGGCCATCCATTCTCGCGATGGCTCATAGCCGTCGAACAGCGGCTGCCAGTACGGCTCGTCGGTTTTGCCGTGATCCATCGCGGCGCCAATCGCCGGCACATGTGAGGTGAAAACACCGGCTGTGATTCGTGCGCTCATTCTGATTCTTCCCACTCGTGGACGTAGCGGCTTCCCTCGACCGGGCGTCCGCCGGCGATCATCATCGCCCGGTACTCGTCTTCGCTCATGCCGGTCATCGAGCCTGCCATCTGCTGGAAGCTCGATCCGTCGGTTGCCCCGATCTTGGCGAGGAAGTAGATATTGCCGCCGGTGGCGATGAGTCGGTTCAGATCACGGGCCATCACACCTTGCTTCTGCTCTTCGGACATCTGCCATTCATCGAGATAGGCCCGTTCGTCTGCCTTGAACCGTTCGCGGCTTGTTGCATCCATCAAGGACATACAGAACTGGTTGAGCCAGTACCCGAGGCGCGACTGTTCGGCATCGAAAATGGTCGTTCCCGGGATGTTGAGATATGGCTTATCGAGACCCATTTCGCTCCTTGTCGTGCCGGTGTTTGCGACGATCGTCGCCACGCTGATCAACCACGTCGTGGCAGAATGCGCACAACATTGTTCACAATGTGCGATTGTAGTCACACCCACGCCCACACAAACTAGAACCATGCCCACACAACCAGAGCCAAGGAGTTCCGCACGGTGAGTTTCGTCATTGATTGCCACGGCCACTACACGACCACACCACCAGGCGTTGGTGCCTGGCGAGAGGCGCAGAAGGCTGCTGTTACTGCGTTCCCAAAGCATGTCGGCGAAAAGGGGTCGATGCAGGTCACCGACGACGAGATCCGCGACAGCCTCGAGGGCGCCCAACTGCGGCTGCAACGCGAACGTGGCGCCGACCTGACGATCTTCTCTCCCCGAGCGTCGTGGATGGCCCACCACATCGGCAACGAGCACACGTCGCGATTCTGGTCGCAGCATCAAAACGAGCTGATCCTGCGAGTGTGCGATCTGTATCCGACCAACTTTGCGCCGGTGTGTCAGCTTCCGCAGTCGCCGGGCGCTGCCATCGACTCATCGGTCGCCGAGCTCGAACGATGTGTGCTCGAGATGGGCTTCATCGGCTGCAATGTCAACCCTGATCCGTCGGGCGGAAACTGGACAGGGCCGCCCCTGTGGGACCGCTATTGGTGGCCCTTGTGGGAGAAGATGTGCGAACTCGACGTGCCGGGCATGATCCATGTTTCGGCCGCGTGCAACGACAACCTCTACAGCACCGCTTCGCACTATTTGGGCGCCGATACCACGGCCTTCACCCAAGCGCTGACCTCGGGCTTCATGGCCGACTTCCCCGGACTGCGCTGGATCATTCCTCACGGCGGTGGAGCGGTTCCTTATCACTGGGGTCGCTTCAAGGGCATGGCCGTAGACAACGGCTGGGACTTCGCCGGCCTGATGGATCACATCGGGTTCGATACGTGCGTCTACCACCATCCCGACA
>JBDNHG010000532.1:0-4741 GCA_041688925.1 Acidimicrobiales bacterium
CTTCGTCGTGACCACCAAGCAATCAGTCCAAAACAAAAAGCCTTCACCAGCTGCTTCAGATTCTGAGCGGTTGCACTCAGATAGGCCTGGATTTGCACTTTTACTCGCCCGCGATACCGCGCCCGAGACAAACCGTGGTTTTGTTTGGCCTCGGCAAATAATCCTTCGCTCTTCCACATTCGCTCTGACAGTTTCTGGCGGAACACTGGATCGCGCATTCGCGCCAGAACCTCCTCAAAGAAATCTTGATCGAGGTTGCGCAAGACGAATCGCTGAGGAGAGCAGCCGCGTGTCCGCGCTGGACAAGTTGATGCTTGCGAACAAATTTTACAGTCGGCCGATAAACTGACGTATCGCTTGTAGTTCCTGTTACTCCCAGGATTGGGATGCAGATACTTCCCCTCCGGACAGCGGAAGCGATCCTGTTCTTTTTCGTAAACGAGTCCGCTGCTCAGATACTTACTGTTTCCAACGCGGCCACTCCAGAGCGGAATAAAAGTCTGTTTGCCTTGTTCTTGCAATGCGTGAATGATAGCCGCTGAACCGTAACCACGGTCCGCTGTTACTTCGTGAATCGTGAGTTTGTAGCGGTGTTCGATTCGCTGCAGTTGGTCGAGATATGGCTGGTTATCATGCCGGGCTCCTGTCGTGATATACGTGTCTAAAATAACGCGGCTGTCAGCATCAATGCTCTGGTGCACTTTGTACTTGAGCTGTCGCGGCGTTCCTGGTTTTTGGGCCAACGTCGCATCAGGATCGGTGTGACTCGTGTGTGTCTTGTTCGAGACGCGCCGCGCGGACGAACCATCTTTTAAACCACGATCTCGTTGTTGGCTCTCCACCTCCTTGTTAGCTTCGTTGGTGTCGTTGTGAATCAACGAGTTCAGTGCAGCATCCGCCGCGATTAATGTAGCGTCGGTCATTACGCTACAGGACTCTGCCACCAAACCGTGTTGCTGGCATAGTTTCACAATCTCATGAAAGACTTTTTCGTAAATTTCTTCTCCATACCGGTCTCGGATACGACTGAACGATGAATGGTCCGGCACTTCGTCTTCCAGGGAGAGTCGACAGAACCAGCGATAGGCGAGATTGAAATGGACTTCCTCACACAGACGTCTGTCCGAATCAATGCCGTAGAGATACGCCACCAGTACCACTCGAAAGTAGACGACCGGATCAATGGAAGGGCGTCCTCGACCCTCCGCGTAGCAATCGGTGGTCAGTTTGCGGATGAATGCCGGTTCGACAATGCGGTCAATCTGCCGGAGCAAGTGGTCTTCTGGGATGAACGACTCCAGATCTATGACCGTCCTGGTCTTGGGCTCAAAGACATGCAATCCTTGCATCAGCGTCTCCATGATGGAAAACAGGGAGATTGGACAATAAAGCGAACCTGCTCATACCGCCAAACCACACCACAGATCAAAATCAATCACCCGTTGGACCGTTTATTTCAAACAGACTTTTTCAACACGCCCGTTCGTTTGATCTGACACTTCAGGAGCTATTCTGAACAGAGTTTTACAGTTCTTGCAGAATCCGCGAATACGTCTGGCTTCCACGCACGCGTACCGAGTCCGCAAGGTGAGTCCTTAAATCGGAATCCTTGCATAAAATGAGTTTGTGAAATATCAAGCGGCCGAGATCAGTAAATCACACGAGGTGCAAATGTAGAATAGTCCTGCACAGACATGTCGGCTGAGTTTTTGCCCCTAAGGGAGCAAAGAAGCAGAACGCCGAGTTTTGAAAAGCATCCATTCAAAAGGAATCTATTTAGCCCAGGGAACTACCAATAGAGACATGATTTCATTGACGGGCGTCGATTCGAATGTCTCCTGATCCGAGCAGATTCCGAGAATTCGATTTGCATTCGTTTCCGAAATACCGCCGCGCAGATACCGTTCGAATTTTTCCTTCAATAAAGGAATTCCTTCGGTTCGACGACGGTGATGTCCGACCGGGTAATCAACGACAACCTTTTCTGTCTGAGTACCATCTTTGAAGAAGACTTGTACCGAGTTACCGATAGCGCGTTTGTCAGGTTCGAGGTATTCACGGGTGAATCGTTCATTTTCCTGGCAGCGCATTCTGTCTCTCAGCGCATCGATTCGTGGGTCGACAGCGACCGAGTCTTCGTAATCCTCGGCTGTCAGTCGACCGAAGATTAACGGTACGGCGACCATATATTGCAGGCAATGGTCCCGGTGTCGGTCCGCACCGGTGACGAGACCGATCCATGGACCAACCGGGTCTCTTCGATCTTTGCCGAGCTACCGACCGATTGCGACGACCCCCTCGAACGGGTGGCCCGCTGCCGTACGGCAATGGAACAAGCCAAACACCAACTCGATCTTCTTCCGCCCGATGTGTTTATCGAGGCGCCAAACCTTGCTTCGCCGATGATGGCGACGGCCGCCGTTCGGCTGATGGCCCGGCTGTCAGACCGAGTGCGACTGCCCGCCAATGTGGTCATCTCGAACGTGCCTGGCCCACGGCACCCGCTGTATTTCGCGGGCGCCAAGCTTGACAACTACATACCGATCTCGACGATCTCGAATGGGGTTGGGCTCAACATCACGGTGCATAGCTACGAGGACAACCTGGACTTCGGACTGGTCGCTGATCGAGACCTCGTGCCAGATCTGTGGGACCTCGTTGACATGCACATCGACGAGGTCGCGGCGTTGTTCGAGGCCAGCGGCGCCGAGTGGGCAGTGCCCCAGCCACCACCATCGATGCGCCGCGGTGCACCCGCAACCCGATGGCAAGTGGGCGAACCAGAGAAGAAGCCGGTAGCGAAGAAGCCGGCAGGGTGAGCGCGTGACGGAGCTGCCGGTGACGGCCGTAATCGGCGCCGGCGCCTGGGGGACGGCGCTTGCCTCATTGTTGGCCAACAAGGGTGTACCGACTCGCATCTGGGCCCTCGAGGCCGAGGTGGCAACCGACATTGTGGTTCGACACGAGAATCGGCAGTTTCTCGAGGGTTTCGTTCTGGCCACTCAACTCGACGCAACGAACGACATCGAAACAGCGCTCCGGGATGCCGAAGTGGTCGTAAACGCCGTGCCGACCCAACACATGCGCTCGGTGTTCGAGCCGGTGGCCGACGCTTCGGTCTGCGAAGCTTGTCGTGTCGGTGTCGAAAGGTATCGAGGTGACGACCCTGGCGACTCCCAACGAGATCTTGGCCGAAGTCGGCGTGGCTGCCGAGCGTGTTGTTGCGTTGTCTGGCCCGTCGTTCGCGGCCGAGGTTGCCGCCGGTGAACCAACTGCGGTGACCGTCGCTGGCATCGACGCCGATCGGGTGCGCCTGGCGCGAGACTTGTTCTCGACCTCGGTCTTTCGTGCGTATTCGTCGCCTGACATCGTCAGCGTTGAACTTGGTGGTGCGCTCAAGAATGTCATGGCGATCGCCGTCGGGATCGCCGACGGGCTCGGATTCGGGCGTAATACACGGGCGGCGCTCATCGCCCGCGGTCTGGCAGAGATGACGAGACTGGGTGAAGCGCGGGGCGGTGATGGTCTGACGTTCGGCGGCTTGGCCGGTGTGGGTGATCTGGTGTTGACCAGTACCGGTGACCTGTCGCGGAACCGAAACCTGGGTTTCGCAATCGGTCAAGGCGCCCGGCTGGCCGACATCTTGGCATCGACAGACGAAGTTGCCGAAGGAGTTCCGACCAGCCTTGCTGCTCGAGAGATGGGTATTCGCGCAGGCATTGAGATGCCAATCACCAACGAGGTATGCGCGGTGCTGCACGAGGACAAGGACCCACGGCAGGCGGTGCTTGATCTCATGTCACGCGAGTCGCGCGACGAACGCTGGAAATAGTCCGTCCGTCGTGTCGGGTGCGTGAAGGGCCCGTCGATTCGGCAATTCGTAATTCCGTCGATGCTGTTGGGAAGCCGCGTGTGCGGTTGTCTGGTCGCGGTCGTTGAGCTGACCGTCATGCGTCGCAGCACCCGGCGGTGTGGAGACGGTCGTTGAGATCAGCGCCCGCCGCAGATGCGAGGACGAGTGACCGACTCTCAGCCGGTGACGGCGGTGGCTTCGATTTCGATGAGCCAATCAGGGCCAGCGAGCGCAGACACGCCGACTAGGGTCGATGCAGGCGGGTTGTCCGCGGGGAGGTAGCGGCCCCGAACTTCGCTCAGTACCGCTCGTTGTTCGGGTGTGTAGCCGACAACGAAGGTGGTGATCTTGACCACGTCGGCGAACGATGCGCCTGCCGCAGCGAGCGCAATACCGAGGTTCTTCATCACTTGATCAGTTTGCGCTTCGAGATCGCCGACACCGACCGAGTTGCCGGCAGCGTCGATGGACACCTGTCCAGAGATGTAGACGGTGCGCGGGCGACGCGACGCGACAACGTGGGTATATGTCGGCGAGTTGGCGAGCTCAGCCGGCCGGATGTATTCGAGTTCGGTCATGGCGCATCTTATGCGCCGGTGCGCTCGAGATTCGAGCCCGCATCCCGAGTCCGGGCGGCTAGTTCACGACCGATGCCCGTCGCTTGAGCACAGGCGCTCGCCTAGAGTCGGTTCGATAGACGCCGGCTAAGGGGAGGATCCGATGCCTGACTATTGGGCACCGATCGGTCGTGGTGATGCAGCAATGATCGGGGAACGTGCCCGCCACCTCGAGAGCCGTGGTTATGCCGGGGCGATCGGCAATCAGGTGTACAGCCCGCCGTGGGCGAGCATGGCCGTGGCCGCGGCGAACACGACGTCGTTGGGTCTC
>JBDNHG010000533.1:0-2373 GCA_041688925.1 Acidimicrobiales bacterium
AACATGAACGTCGCGATCTTGTCTGGGTCATTCTGGGCGTGAAGTGCCATTGGCATTGCATATCCCCCTGATGCAATCGATGAAGTCGGAAGTTACCTCAGTCGTGCCCTGTTTCGAAACCGACCCGGCTGGCCATTGGTTTGGCCCTGGGTCAATCGGTGCTTGGACGTATCACGGCGATGTCTTCGCGATATTCGGCGCCTGACCGCAAGCGACCTTGCAGCGTCACGACGAAGGGTGGTGAGGCCTTCTCAGGGAGCTCGAAAGACATCGTCGCCGGTGTACCTGGTGCGGTGGTGAGCACGTCGTCACCACGGAGCACCCGAACGGTTCCGTTCTGAGCAAGCCAGACCCGAAGCGCAGCGGGAACATGGAGCGTCACGGTGCGGGCATCGACTGAATAGCCGACGCTGGCGGCCACAAGGGGGCCGATGATGGGCTCAGGCGTCGGAGGAGGAGGCGCAGGCTGTGAACGCACTCGCGTACGTTCTGGCGTTGCGTCTTCGATCGCCAGCTCGAGGTCAGCGCTGTAGGAGAGCGTGCCACGAGGGCCCCGCACGTCGGCGATCGAAACCCGAAAGTGCTCAATTCCATCGACACCTTCGTCGGCGATGCGATCCTTGGCGGTCAACACTTCGACGTTGCCGCCTCGGCTACCGACGTCGATGGGAACCTCGACGAAGTACCGCTTGGCGTTGGGTGAGGTGATGATCGATCCGTCGTTCGCGAGGTCACGGATGACGGCAGATCCTTCGACGCTCGGTCCGCCAAACAGCAGTTCAAGCACCACGATGACTTCAATCGGAGCGGCACGTGCCAGATAGACACCGAAGACCAGCGGCGATCCCTCGGCCGCGCTGACCACACCATCAGGCCCGGCGAGCACAGCGACATCATCATCGAAATCGGGCGGCTGTGAGTCAGTTTGTGCTGCCGCCGCGGGCAGCTGCAACAGCGCGCCAGGCAGCAACACGAACACGGCGAGGGCTCCCAACAGATGGCGGCAACGGGAAGCGCCGCGGGGTTTCCTGACTGCTGCAGTGGCATGTTTCATCGGAGCAGTACAGCACAGCGGCCGCTTCAATTCTGAACCCGAATCGGTTGTCGTAACGAATGGTGCCCGCCGAGCGATTAGCGTTGCCCCATGAGCGATCGACCACAGACCCATCGGCGAACTGTCAGCTACATCGACAAGTCACGCGAGTTCTACGGCGCTCACGGGTATGGCAAGCCGTACCAGTGGGCGAGCTACGACGAGGTGCCGTTCGTCAAATGGGCCGACAAGGGTGTCGATCTCAGCGAAGCAACCGTCGGTGTCGTCACCACCTCGTTCCCGACCGTGTTTACTGCACCGAAAGAGCTGTATGCTCAGGCGTCGGCGCCGGTCCCCGACGCGATGTTCACCAAGGACCTCTCGTGGGACAAAGACGCAACCCACACCAACGACGTCGGCACCTTCCTGCCGCTCGCAGCGTTGCATGCACTCGCCGACGACGGCGTGATCGGCAAGGTCGCCGACCGGTTCTACGGCGTGCCGACCGAGTACTCGCAACGGCGAACCCATGCTGACGCAGAACAGATCGTCGCGTGGGCCAAAGACGACGGCGTCGACGTCATGGTGCTGGTCCCTCTTTGACCGGTATGTCACCAGACCGTGAGTCTGGTCGCACGTCACCTCGAAGCAGAAGGTATTGCAACGGTCATTGTTGGTAGCGCCCAAGACATCGTCGAGTCGGCGGGTGTTCCCCGGTTCGTATTCGTCGACTATCCGCTCGGCAATCCGCTGGGCCGTCCGGGTGATCTCGCCGAGCAGCGCCACAGCGTCGAAGCAGCGCTCGACCTAGTGGCAAGTGCTGCTGGTCCGCGTATGACTCGCCGTCTCGACTTCGACTGGGGCAGCGATGAGTGGCGAGATATCTACATGCACGTCGGCGATGACAATCGCGAGCAGTTGGCCGAACTCGGTCGCCAACGACGCGACAAACAATCCGCCCGCAAGAACGAAGTAGGCGTCTGATGGCAAACGACCACGGACTGCTGCCCAAGGCAAAGGTCGAAGAACTGTCAGACGAGTTGGTGCATCGTCGAGATGTCTGGTTCGACAAGGCCTACGAAGACGACAACTTGTTCCTCACGTTGGCGCAGCGGCCTGAAGTGCTGAAGATGTTCCTCGACTGGACGGCGTTCATCTACACCGACAAGTCGTCGCTCGATCCGGCAATGGTCGAGTTGTGTCGTATCCGGCTTGCCCACCGCAATGAGTGCGTGCATTGAAGCAGCGTCAAGAGTTCATCGTTGATGGACACCCGACTCGACGACGACATGGTCGCAGCCGCCGCCGGTGACCTGGCCCAGGCTGATCTTCCGCCGAAG
>JBDNHG010000534.1:0-2492 GCA_041688925.1 Acidimicrobiales bacterium
CCACAGCACGCCAACCACGAAGGAACGAGCGGGCCACAAAAGGAGTCGACATGCGCTCCGAGACACCGCCCGTTCCAACCCCAGCCTGACCGGCCAACAAATTCATTGCAAGGCCTCGACATCGGTTAACAACTCAACGGGTTCGACCGTTTCAGCTGTTTCGACTATTTCGACCCTGTCTGCCGTGACCTGGGGTGCATTGGTTGGCGTTGGCTCTGGCGTCTCTTCGCCGCCGGCAGCCGTCACAGATTCTGTTGGCACGACGATCGGCGCTTCAACAGTGGGCGTCGGCGAGTCCTCGATCACCGCTTGTGTCTCGTCTTCAACGCCACCACATCCGGCAACAAGACACGCCGCGAGCACTATCGCCAGAATCAGAACACGTCGCATCAGACCGCAAGAGTAGAGGCCACCGCTGCGGCTCACGCCGCGGCCGCGCCGATGGTGCAACCGCCTCGCCAAGAGCGAGACAACCGACGTGGGGCGTCTGGGACACACTGAGATGCCATGATGTGAGCCATGACCGATTTGGGCATTCCGGGCGTGGGCGAGGCCACGCTTATCGCTTCAGGCGGAAGTGCGCTCGTCTATCGAGCGCTTAGCGACGCCGGTGTGCAGCTCGCGATCAAGGTCTTGCGTGGTATCCACGGCACCGAAGTGACCCGGCGTTTCGAACGAGAGCTCTCGGCGGCCGAACGCCTGAGCGGCCATCCGAACATAATGCAGATTCTGCATACCGGGTTCACCGGTGCCGGCGAACCATTCCTCGTCATGCCGCTCATCAACGGCGGCAGCCTGAACGACGAACTCGAAGCGAGTGGCGCGTTTTCGTTGCAGGCCGCGACCCGAGATGTCGCCATGGCTGCCGACGCACTCGAGTTCGCGCATAGCCGGGGCGTGTTGCATCGCGACATCAAGCCGGCCAATCTGCTGCGCGCCGACGATGGCTCGATCATCGTCACCGACTTCGGTATTGCCCGGGTCGTCAACGCCGGCATCACCTCCGCGACCATTGGCGCCAGCACGCCGCTCTACGCTGCGCCTGAAGTACTCACCGACAACAAGGCAAGCGTCCACAGTGAGGTCTATGGCCTGGGCGCCCTGCTCTATGCGTTGCTAGCCGGCCGGGCGGCGTTCTCCGACGCCGACAACATCTGGGCGACCATGCACCGGGTACAGACCGAACCCCCGCCCGACATCATCGGCGTGCCGGCCCCGGTCATGCGCGTGATCCACCAGGCCATGGCCAAACAACCGCACGACCGGCCAGCGTCGGCCAGTCTGTTTCGTGAGAACCTCCGCATCGCTCTGAGCGCACCCGACAGTTGGACACCACCTCGGGCGACCGCCGAACTGCCCCAAGGCGATGTTGTGCTCGGACCATCGATGCATGGCGCCCCGCCGCTCGTCCCCGTGGCGACCGTGACCCTCTCGCCCCAGTTAACTGGTGCTCGCGGCACCCACGAGCCACCAGCGCCACCAGCGCCACCACCGGTGCCTGCGTATGGGCGCATAGCACCCGCTGTCGGCGATGCGCCGCGGCGCGACTCGTCGACGGCGAAGATCCTCGGAGCAGCTGTGGTGCTCCTCCTCGTGGCCGGGCTCGCCTGGTGGTCTACTTCCCAGCTTCTCGAACGCAATAGCGACAACGCTGCCGCCGCTGCCCCAATCGACAACTCGTTGCCATCGCCCGACACCGGCGATGGCGATGGCGATCAGACCAACGATGACCAAGACGACAACGATGACGTGTCGATTGACAATCTGCCGACGTCACCGCAGATTCCGAACACGTTCGTGAGTTTCACCGGTGATCATTTCAGCGCCCTCCTGCCCGAGGGATGGGCACTCGCCGAGCGCGACAGCGACGAGGGTTACGGCTTTCGCAGCCGATTCGTGAACGGTGACACCTACCTGAACATCGATACGACTCCCAAAGAACAACGCGAGGCTGGCGCCGACATCGCCGAAAGCGCTCGAGACATCGCCGCGAGCATCAGCTCGGCATCCGAAGTGCGCACCGAGGTCATCGACGGCCTCACGATGCATTCGTTCACGTTTCGAAACAACCGAGGTGTCGGCAGCATAGATATCTTCTTCGAGGTCGATGGTGACGGCTATGCCGTTGTAGCCGGCTCGGCGAGTGACCCTGACACGGCATTCGCCACCGCCCGTCTCGTCGCATTGAGTATCCGCAGCAATCCCTCGTAACCGTCCTCGCAATTCAGCAGGTTCAACAAATCATGACCACCACCTTGTTCGACCATGTCGGCGGGCAACCATTCTTCGACACGCTTGTCGACCACTTCTACGTCGGAGTCGAGTCAGACCCAGCGCTTCGGGCGCTCTACCCCGAGGATCTCGAGCCCGGCAAACGTGCGTTGGCATTGTTTCTGGGCCAGTACTTTGGGGGACCAACCGCCTATAGCGATGAAAAGGGTCATCCCCGGCTGCGCATGCGGCATGTGAACTTCCGCATTGGCCCTGTCGAA
>JBDNHG010000535.1:0-4364 GCA_041688925.1 Acidimicrobiales bacterium
GACGGCGCCGAAGTGCTCGACAGCCCTGCCGGCGAATCGCGTTTCAGCGTGGCTGCCGACGTCGAACCAGCAGCCCTGATCGCCGCCGCCTCCCAAGCCGGCGATATCTCGGCCGTCAGCTTCGAACCACCCGGTCTCGAAGACGTCTTCATCGAACTTGTTTCGCAATGAGACGCCGCCAAGTCATCGAAGTAGCAATGCGTGAGATCCGCACGCGAGGCCGCTCACGTGGTTACCGGGTGATCACCGGGATCATGTTGCTGCTCTCCATCATCGCCCCGATCGTGATGGTCTTACTTCCCAGCCCGAACGATGACCTGCGAGATGTCACCATCGGCGTGAGTGCTGGCACACCGGCGGGTTTCGAGGAACAACTGACCATCATCGCTGGCAACGTGGTCGACCTCACCATCGTCGACCTCGGCGATACCCCCGTAGACGACATCGGAACCCAGCTGAGCGACGGCCGCCTCGACGTTGCGCTGCGGCCGCCGCGGACCCTGATGTGGGATGAAACCGAAGACTCGACCATGGCCAACGTCGTCACCGCTGCGCTGCAACAAGCAGAGATACTTGCCCGAGCCGACGAACTCGGCTTCGAGGTCGGCGACCTCACCCAAGTATTCGCGCCGGTCGAACTCGACGAAGTGTTCGTCAACGGATCAACGAATACCGAAGGCGTGCGCACGGGCGTCGCAATGTTCGGCCTTTTTCTGGCCTTTCTGCTTCCCCAAGTGTTTGGCCAATTCACCATGATGAGCGTGGTCGAAGAAAAGTCGACACGGGTGGTCGAAGTACTTCTCAGCCAGATTCGACCCGGCACTCTGCTGGCCGGCAAAATCTTCGGACTCTGCGCGCTGGCAATGCTTCAACTCGCCGTCATCGTGTCGGGACTCGTCGCTGCCTTGTTGACTACCAACGTTGTCGATGTGCCCGCATCGGTGTGGCAGTTCGTGCCCTTGATGACAATCAGCATTCTCGGCGGCCTTGCGATCTACACCACCTTGTTCGCCCTCCTCGGGTCGCTCATCTCGCGACAAGAGGACCAAGCCCAAGTGATGTTCCCGGTCTTCGCTCCCTTGATGATCGGCTACTTCGTCGGCCAAACCGCGGTGTTCGGCAACGCCGAAACGTTGTTCGTCAAGATCTTGACCTGGTTTCCACTCACCACGCCGATGCTGCTTCCGGTGCGTGTCGCCCGCGGCACTATCGGGCCAATCGAGACCGCCATATCGCTCAGCCTGCTTGCTCTTGGCGCCTACCTCCTCTTCAGACTTGCCAGTCGGGTCTATGAGTTCACGCTCCTGCGCACGGGTTCGCGAGTCGGCTGGGGCGAGCTGATCCGGCTGAGCCGTGGCAACGTGCTCGACTGATCCACGGGCCCACATGCCTGCCCTGCGGTTTCGTCTCCTAATTCTTGGGTACCCAGCGCTAACGTCGTGCGAGATATGACGACGATGACGACTGCAGAATTCCTTGGGCTGACGGCACAGCCCGACAGCACCATGTGCTTGACGATGGCCGATCGGCTACTCGGAGGAGGGTCGGGCTCATTGTTCGGCGGCGTTGGTCTTGCTGCTGGCGTGATCGCGCTCGAATCTGAGACCGAGCAAGCAACGGTCTATGCAACCTGCCAGTTCGCATCGACCGTTTCGACACCGGCGAAACTGACGTTTACGACCGAGATCCTGGCCAAGGGCCGAACGGCCAGCCAAGGTCGAGTCACCGGTGTCAGCGACGGGCAAACGATCCTGGCGATCCTGGGAGCAACCGGCAACCGTCGCGAAGATTATCGCGGCATTTGGCGCCGCATGCCCGAGGTTGCTCCGCCCGAGGCGTGTGCACCGTTAGAACGGTTGCACGACAACGAGACGCTGCACCATCACGTCGAGGTGCGCATGGCGCGCGGCATGTTCGGATTCGCTCCCGAAGATGCACCCGGTCGGGGCACCGCAAGCGGCGATGCATCGACCATGTTTTGGACCCGCATGCCAAACGTCCAACACGACGCCGGCTCATTGGCGCTCATGGCCGATTACCTGCCCTCGGCCGTCGGTAACTCGCTCGACCAGCAGGTCTTCTGCGCGAGCCTCGACAACACGATTCGTTTCGTCGAGCCCATCGAGCCCGACCCCTCGAGCCAATGGGTGCTATGTGAGAGCCACGTCGAGTTCGTGGCCGCGGGTTTCGCTACGAACCGAGGTTTCCTGTGGAGCCGAGACGGCCGTCTGCTCGCTTCAGCCAATCAATCGATGTCGGCTGCCAAACCACGCGAAATCTAAGCGACCGCTAGCCGGCGCGTCGTGACGAGATGACCCCGGTGTTGAAGCCTGCCAGGTGTAGCCCTCCGGCAAATCGGGCGTGCTCGATTTTTGTGCAGCGGTCCATCACGACATCGAGCCCACCAGCGGCTGCGATCGCCGCGGCTTCTTCGGACACGATGCCCAACTGCAACCAGAGCGTCGTGGCGCCAATGGCGACGGCCTGCTCTGCAATCGCGGGGCAGTCATCGGGACGGCGGAACACATCGACCATGTCGGGCACGATGGGCAGCGCATCGAGCGAGGGGTAGCACGTGAACCCGTTGATCTCAGACTCACGAGGATTCACCGGGAACAACTCGTAGTCACAAACCGATGAGGCAAGGTAGGTCATGACAAAGTTCGAGGCGCGCGCCGGATTCGATGACGCGCCGACCACCGCAATCGTTCGTGTTTGACCGAGCATCTGTTTGCGCTCACGGGCTGTTGGTTCTACATACGTCACCAGCCAATTGTGCCAAGCGCCTGCCATCTACGCCAGCGGTAAGGCAAACTAGCTGGGTGCGAACGAGATTCTGCTTCATCATCTGCGTGGCGGCGGCCGCCTTGTTCATCGCAGGCTGCTCGTCGACCACCGTCGTAGCGCGAGACGACCGGGCATCGGCAACCACCCCGTCTGAGGCGACCGCAGTCCCTGGCGACAACGAGTCGCCCGATGCCGACGCGAGCGACCCAGACGTTGCTGCCCCAGAGGATGGAGCCACAGACGAGGACGCCGATGAGGAGAACACGTCCGACGAAGGCGACGACCGTGGCTCGCGTGACGACGACGCCGACACCGCCAACGGTTTCGGCCTCGGCGGAGCTGAACAACTCGGCGCACTTCTGACCGACTGCGAAGCCGGGTCTGATCTGGCTTGCGACATCTTGTTCCAACTGTCTGACTTCGACTCGGTCGAAGAGACCGCGGCACTGACGTGTGGCGGCCGAAGCGAGATCGAGCGGCTGTTCTGCACCGAAGGGATTGACGCAGCGGCAAACGAACTCTCCTTCGATGTAACGAGCGACGGCCTCGAACGGGTCGTCGGCCAATGCGAAGACGACGGCGACATGACGGCCTGCGACTTCTTGTACTACCGATCACCAGTCGACAGCGACCTCGAGGAGATCGGTGCGACCTGCGGCGGCCGTGTCACGGTGGCAGTCCCCGACTGTCGCACCCTGCTCGCCGACCCGACCGACGGTTAAGCGCCTCGACCTCGTGACACTGCGCAACGTGCGATGGCGCCGACACGTTCAGTTGATGACGATCAGAATCGACCCGACGACGGCCGACCCGACCGCGAGAGCGTGAACGCGGCTGACCTGTTCGTGCAGCACGAAGTACCCGGCCAGCACGCCGAATACCGTCGAGGTCTCGCGTAACCCACTCACAAGCCCGAGTGGTGTGGTGCGAGCTGCGATCATGACCAACAGGTAAGCCCCTGCCGACGCAGCACCACCAACGGCGAGGCGTCCCGGAGCGCGTCGCAGCGCGGCTCGCATCGACGAGGTCGACCGTCGAGTCGCCGTCAGCGCCACGGTAAAAAGCGATGCGTGAGCAACGAAAAGGGCGGCGATGTAGCGCACCGATTCGTCTCCGGCCCGCACACCTGCGCCGTCAGACAGCGTGTACGAAGCGATCATTACGCCGGTGAGCAGTGCCCAGCTGACGCCCGCGGGAACATGGCGCAATCCAATCAGCGCCAGACTCGATGTCACGAGCAGCACGCCTCCGATGCCAAGAGGGTTGATCCTGTCGCCGAGAGCGATGCTGCTCACGATCGTGACCAAGAGCGGCGCCGTGCCACGGGCGATTGGATAGGCGGCGGCGAGGTCGACGCGGTCATACGCGCCAGCAAGCGCATAGCCATAACCAACGTGCAGCACTGCCGACAGACCCAGCCAGCCAAGCGCCTCAGATTCGGGTAACCCCAGCACGATGAGCACCGGAATGTTCAGCACCGCGCCCGCGGTTGCGATTGCCCACGTAGCGGCAAGACGGTCGTCGCTGGCCTTGACCACGAAGTTCCAGCCAGCATGCAGCAGTGCTGCGGCAAGCAC
>JBDNHG010000536.1:0-2258 GCA_041688925.1 Acidimicrobiales bacterium
GGCAAGTGTGCGACGTCTTGCAGCGCATGTCTAGCCATGATGACGTTTGTTCCGGTGACACGACTGTGTCATCGACCAAACAGACCAGCCCTCGACCCGTCCGTTCGATTCCTACGCGTCGGGGTCGCTCGCTCGGGCCGGATTGGTGGGCTTTGGCGCTACGTGGTCGATGCCGAGATGATCGAGGAGAGCAACGATAGCGGTGTCCTGCGCAGCATTCGCTCGAGGGCCTCACCTAGCCGGTCTCGGCTCGGGTCTCGAACTGCTGATCAATCTCCGTCCGAAAGCGTCGCCTCTTGCCTGTTGCCCTGCTTACCGCTGCATACGCCATCGCCCCGATTGGGATCGGCAGCCAGAAACCAATGAGCCGATAGCCAATGACACCGACCGAGGCTTCGGTCGCTGGTGTGCCAAAGCCGACGAGTGTTGGAATGAGTATTGCTTCGACCACCCCCAGCCCACCGGGGCTGATCGGGATGGCTGCCATGACGTTGGCTAATCCATAGGCGACGAGTAGTCCGTTGATACCCGGCGAGGTCCCGAAGGCTCGCAGCGTGATCCACAACGCGGCGGCATCAAAGAGCCAGTTGGCCGCGGCCAACGCGAGAACGGTCGCCAGCTTGCCCCGGTCATCGGCCAGGGTGTCGATTTGGCGCGCCGCATTCTCGACAGCGGATCGCACACGGTGTGCGTTGATGCGCGGAATCCTGCCACCCAAGCGGACCATACGGTCAGCAAACGCGTCCCGGCCTCGTCGAAGCGACAGAACAGCAGCGGTGAATGCGAGGATGATCACCGCTCCGACCGCAGCTGCCGTGGCGTAGATCAGGTGGATTCCGCTGGTGGGGATCGACACAACCAATGCAATCCACAAGATCGCGTTGAGCACGACCGCTGACCCAACGGCTTGCAGACCGAGTGCGATTCCGAGCGTGTCTCGAGGTACCCCCGCGGCGCCGAGCAGTCGGAAGTCCACCGCAGCGGTAGTAGCGGCGCCGCCTGGCACGACATGGTTCACCCCCGTCGACGCCAGAACTGTGCCGAACACAATCGGCCACGAGGGTCGGACCTCGCGGGGAAGGAGCAACTGGGTGAGCTGCGCGTACACGGCCAGCGCTATCGCCTCGAACACGAACGCGGCAACGAGGAAGTAAGGGTTGACCGAACCAAGGACCGAGAGTGCTTTGCGAGCGCCGCCTAGCTGCGGGATCACGAAAAGATGTATGACAAGCGCGAACACGAGGAGCTTGGCGGCGCTGATCGCGGCGTGCGGCGTCGCTGACTTGGATGTATCCGGAGCTATGACAGCGCCGTCGTCTTCACTCGCCGCCATCACGGCAATTCAATGTTCGCGGGGTAGCGATGACAGCGGCCGGTCGGCTCGCCATGCAGCGCTGAAGAAGGTTCATCCTTGGACTCCCTCAGCTGTAGGACGCGCATTGGTACGTGATCGAGGCAAGAGCCGGGCCACGATGCTGGCGCAATCGCGATCATGACACGATCATGTCTCATCGCAGCAGCGAGTGGATGGCTGAATAGGGCCGGGGGTAGTTTGAACCTTATCGACATTACGCAGCGACTCAGGGCGCTCTCAGCTTGCGTTGAACCTTGACGACACCACTCCTGCGGCATCGGCTGCACAGGACACCTCAACCGACGACGACACCCTGCCCAAGGGCGACGACGATGCGGCAGGTGAATCTCACGCGAACAATGAGGTTGCACTCGAAGGCACTCAGGCCAGCGATGTGACTGCAGCGGCGGCCGCGGGCCACCGATGCGGCGATCACCACACTCCCCTCGATGAGGCCACCGCTGCCCAAGTGACGGCTGCGGCTGAAGCTGCCGTGCCTGGTGGCACCGTACTCAAGGTCGAAGCCGAGGACGATGGTTATGAAGCCCACGTCATGGGAACCGACGGCATCGAGGTCGAGGTGTACTTTGATCAGGACTTCGCCGTCCTAAAGACCGTTCCCGCCGGCTGACCTGAGGAGACGAGCGCCCACCGGAACCTCGCCACCTGGCCGATGCTCATGAGCATCTGGCGTTCGGCGCCAAGCACACGAAGAAGGAAAGCATGAGTCGAGAAATGTGGTACCTGACCAAAGGATCCGGCATCGTTGCCGCGGTACTGATCGTCGCGTCGCTCGTCGTGGGCTTCTTGTTCTCGGCCCGTGAGACTGGCCGACGATTGCGACCTAATTGGTGGCTCGATCTTCACAACTGGCTTGGCGGATTGGCCCTCATCTTCACCGGCA
>JBDNHG010000537.1:0-5645 GCA_041688925.1 Acidimicrobiales bacterium
GTCGATGGTGTTCGAGGTGTTGGGAGCAGCCGGGTTGTAGTCGTTGGTCACGACATAGTCCTGGCCGGTGGTTTCACCCTGATCGTTCAGGAACAGGGTGTTGAGGCCGGTGACGACCGAGCCACCATCGATTGTGAGCGTGCCGGCGAGATTGGCGAGGGTTCCGGTCGACTCTGCGCCCGGCGTGGTGCCGACATACACGGTGTCGTAGCCCCGACCGGTCTCGAGACGAACGGTCTGCCCGACTTCGGTCGAGGGGATGTAGAAGGTGTCGTCTTTGGCCCCCAACTTGATGGTTGCCGACGGTGTGCCGACGAACGTGACCGAGCCGGGCAACAGGCCGGTCAGCAGGTTGCCGGCGAAGCTTCCGGTCGTGCGCTCGTCGTTGCCACCGTCGTCGATCACGATGTTGTCGGCCGTGATCGAGACAGTGCCCTCGATGAAGCCGACCTGGCCGAGGGTTGCCGGATGCAGACCCGTCGGTGAGGTGCCGAGCGTGACCGTGCTGTTCGTGCCGGTGCCGGCGTCGATGTTCGTCTCGCCGCCGAACGTGCTGTCGACCTGGAACTCGCCGTCGTCGCCCGTCAGATAGATATTGACCGTTTCGACCGTGCTGAGGACTGTCTGGTCGCCGTCGCTGTTGATGAAGCGCTGGGCGTAGTAGACGGCCGCAGGAAGTTCGGGAACGACGCTCGGCAGTTGCGGAAGGGCGAGTGGGAAGGCGTCTTCGAGCAGCAGGCGGTTCAGACCGCTGTTGCCGTTCGGGTACTGCGAGACGAGCAGGCTGGTCTCGGGACGCAGGGCGACGTCGGCGAAGAGCTGCTGCTCGTAGAGCCCGCTTCCTTCGATGAGCTTGTTGAGATCGGCCGCAACCAGGGCTGCGAGCGGCGCCGTGACCACCGGCACGAGAAGAGCGGTGCGGGTGGCGCCGACGGCGACGGTGGTTCCGCCGGCGGTGTCGGTCAGCTTGATGGTGGTGGCGTCGATGCGCTCGACGTAATAGGTCTGACCGGTGACGAGGCCGCCGAGTGCGACGTTGCCGTCGCCCGGCCGGTAGATGATCTTTGCGCCGTCGAGGAAATTGTGATCGCCGACGAAGCTGATCTCGTTGTTCTGCACATGAGCCGACGACGGATCGAAGACTGCGGCGGGAGCGAGGGTGTCGGTGCTGGTGTCGGTGAGCGCGGCTGCCGTGATGGTGATCGATGCTCCGCCAGGTGTCGCGGCCAGTTCGATGGCCTTGTCATTCCCGGCCACCAGTTTGACGAAGTAGACGTGCTGGTCGCTGAGCCCGGTGAGCGTCGAGCTACCGGCACCGCGGTCGTAGATGACGGCTTGGCCTTCGGTGAGGCCCGGATTCTCGGCAAAGACGACCTGGTTGCCGGTGATCTGATTCTGTGCAAATGAGCGTTGTGTTGTGAGGACGTCGCGGCCGACGGTCGGCAGATCTGTCGCCGTCACAACCGGCACAAGCACGATCGGAACCGGTACCGAGTTGGTCGCATCAGCGAACGTGTCCGCAAGTTTGACGGTCTCTTCATCGACGACGATCACGTAGTAGACGCGATTGTCGGTCAGGCCGCCAACGGGTCGGACTTCGCTCACCGGTGCTGCCGTGGTTCCGATGTTGGCAATGTTGCTGGCCTGGTAAACGACGGCCTGGCCGGTCACCAGACCGTGCGCAGCCGCAAACCTGATCTCGTCGTTCAACACCCCGGTGCCCGGATCGAAGGTGGCAATGGTCTGCGAGCTGAACGCATCGGGAGTGCCATCGCTCGGCGATGTGAGCGCCACCGCGACCAGGTTCGTCGCGTCGGTGGCCGACTCTGCCAACTGGATGCTGGTCGGATCGACGATGATCACGTAGTAGACGGTGCCGTCGACGAGCCCACCGATCGGAGCGTTGTTGCCGTCGGCGTGGTACACGACAGCCTGACCGGCCTCGAACAGATGGTCATCGGCGAAGACGATCGCATCGCCGACGATGACCTCGTTGCCGCCGAACGTGACCGAGCCCGTCGATGGCGAGATGTCGATTTGCGTCGGGTCTTCGTAGTCGAGCAGCCCAATCGTGACCTGGCCGGTAGCGCCGATCGCACTCCGCTGGATCACGACAGCGCCGCTGAGATCGTCGAGGGAACGCACGAGTGTGATCGACGTCGCATCGACCGCGCTGACGAAGTAGGCCGTATCACTCGTCAGCCCAGCAATTGCCGGTTGGCCACTGTTCAGGCGATAGACGACCTCGTCGCCGACCTCGTACCCGAGCAGCGCAGTCTTCGTGACCTGCGACAGGCTGTTCTTGACGAAGATGTCGATGTCGCGGAGCGCATCTTGCAAGCGCGCGGCGAACGCGTCGAGGTTCTGCATCGTCAAGTCGATGGCCAGCAGTGTTCCCTCGAAGCCGGTGATGTCGGCGACGGTGTAACCGGCGCCGAACAGGTCGTTGTGGGTTGCGATCAACTCGTTGGTCTACGATCCGAGACCGGCAACGGCAATGGCCGTGAGCTGATTCGGGTTGATCTCGCCGCTCGCCGGGGCCGTGGCGACGCCATAGACATTGAGCACGTCGGCGGCGCCCTCTTCGCCGAAGAAGGCGACGATGCCACTCAGATCGCTGAGGTCAGAGCCGGCGACACCGACGTCGACGGTGTCGTCGCCATCGCCACCGTAAATCAGGACTCGGGTGGTGGCGCCCGCACCGGTTACGAGTAGCTGGTCGTCGTAGGCCGACAGCTTGATGAGCAGGCTCGCTCCGCCGGCCGGTGTGGTGGTGTAGTTGATTGCGCCGGTATTGCCGAGACCGGTGACCTGCGACGAGGTGACCTGGCCGGTGGTGAGCGGCGTCGTGCTTCCGGCAGCGCTCAGATATATGGCGTCGCGGTGGCCGCCGTTGCCACCATCGCCGGTGTTGATCGTGAGGTCGGCAGTGATGGTCTCGAGCGTGCCGGTCGACAGCGCCGCGAACGGCTCGGGCAGGTTGTCGCTGGTGTCGTCGTACACACCGTCGATGATGAACAACGAGCGAGCCGCGGTGCTCGAGATGTAGTAGCGGTTGGCGCCGGCGCCGCCGTCGATGGTCATCGCCGCCGGGACCGTCTGCACGAAGAATCGGTCGTCGCCACCCTGGCCGAAGAGTGCGGTCTGCGCCGGGATTCCGGCCGGGTTGATGAGGTCGAAGAAATCGAGGTTGTTGCCACCACGAATGACCACGGCGCCGGCATCGATGGTGTTCGACGTGATGTCTCCGGCGATCGTGATGATGGCGCCAACCGGATCGAAGTCACGAAGGTTACCGCTCAGCTGGCCACCGCTGATCGTGATCGTGTTGCCGCTGGCAGTGCCCGACTGCAGGATCGTGTCGGTCGGCAACGTGAAATCGTCGCCGGCAGCGACGGTGATGCTGCCGGTCGTGGCGACGATACGGCCGTGGGCCACCACCGTTCCGAAGAACGTGGTCCCGCCGGCGGCGATGACGTTCAGGTCTTCGCGACCAAGTACCGAGTCGTGGACTGCGAGCACGATGTCGCCGGTAGGTGTCTCGACGAGCAGCACCTCGAGCGCACCGCTCATCTCGATCAAGTAGACGCCGGCCTGTGACTCGACGACGAGTCGACCGAGATCGGGGGCGAATTGCTCGATCTGGAAACCGTCGTTGGGGTACTGGCCGCTGCCGGCGCCGAGAATCTCGATCAGATTGGTTGCGCTGCCGATACGGCTTCCGGCGCCGAGTGCGACGAGGTCGAGGTTCCGTCCCTGGATGTCGGCCTGATCGTCGGGCACCAGTTCGATGATCGAACCTGCTTGGGCGACAAGAACAACATCTGACAGGCGTGATAGCACCTTGTCGATGTTCAGCACGCCGGTGGTCTCGGTGAGATACACGCCATTGGTCGCCAGCGCGATGACCACGCCGGGCGCCTGGTTCGACGAGTTGATCTCGAGGAAGTCGGTCGCCGAGCCGATGCCGCCACTGTTCGAGCTCACGGTGACGCTGTTGCCGGTGATCCAGGCTGTGGTTCCGAGTGGGGTGACCTCGGTGGTGTTCAGGTCGTAGATCGAGCCGGAGGTGCCTTGGGCGATCAGTTCGACATTGCCGCGGGAGGCAACCACATTGCGGATGCGAATGTCGCCGTTGCGTTCGGTCAGCGAAAGGTCGCCGGTGATCTCGACGAGCAGTTCACCGCTGCTGCCGATATCGGAACCGGAGCTGAAGCCGACGAACGAGTCGGTCGACAGTGGCTTGACGGCCTTGATCGTGATGTCACCGTTGACCGAACCGGTGATGACTTCGTCGAAGTCGTAGGAGCCAGCCACTTCGGGTGCAACGGCATAGTTCGGGAACACCCGAACGTCGAGGGCGGGAACCGTGCCGGTCACGTCGGCGACCCGAACATTGTTGTTGTAGCGAATGACGGTTGCCGGGCCGCCATTGCGAGGCGTGATCTCTTGCACGAACGGCTGCAGCAACAAGTCGACGTCACCCGGTGTGGTGATGGTGCCACCGGTGAACACCGGGTTGAGTGCATTGACCCGCACTCGGCCACCGAGGTTGACGAAGATGTCGGCGCCGGCCGAGATGTTGAGATCGGTCTGGCCGAACGACTTCACCAGATCGATATCGAGACGGTTGCCACTCGTTCCCACCCGCTGACCAGCTTCGAGGTCGAGGGTACGAGACCAGATGGTCGGCGTCTTCGGCTGGGCGGCGCCGTTGAGGATGCTTCCGTTTTCGGCGACGATCCGGGTCGTTCCGATCGGGTTGTAGATCGCAAACCCTTCGGTACCGCCGTCGACGATGTTGGTCGCCGCGGCATTCAGAACGATGTCGGACCCGGCGCCGTCGGTGATGATCGAGATGTCGGTCGGCGGTACTTCGGAGCTGACGCCGAACACGAAGGCGGCGGCGCCTTCGGAGTTCACATTGATACGAGGCTGGGTGTTCGGATTGACGACCTCGATGCCACTGATGACCAGGTCTTCGGCGAAATGGTTCACGATGTCGACGAAGGTGAACGCGCCGGCCGAGCTCACCGTGGCCGAAGCACCGGTGATCACGCCATTTGGTGTCGTCTTGCCACCGATGACCTGCTTGTTGCTGGTCGTCAGGGTGATCGCGTCGGCTGGATCAGAGGTGTTGGTGATCACGTCGACGACGATCGGTGAGCCAGCGGACACCGTGTCGCCCGCGCCGTCGCCACCGTTGACCGTGACATTGATGGCGGTGTCGATGACGCCGCTAGCCAGGATCAACAGCTCGGGGTTCGGTGTCGACAGGATGGCGATGTTGCCGTTCCAGTCGATCTCGCGGCGAGCCAGCAGATCGCCTTGGAAATCGCCGTCTTCGCCAGAACCGAGCTGCCATGCGTGTCGGCGTGAGGTGCGGGAGTAGCCCGTGACGTTCTGGGTCGCGGTCACGTCGACCTTGCCAGCAGCGACGAGCGCGCCGGCCTCGGCGACGATGCGGGACCTGCTGTCGTAATGGGCATTGGCGGTCGAGTAGGGAATACCGACCAACGCTGCTGCGGTGGCTGTCGCGCTGGCGGTCAGATCGATGTTGTCGTGGCTTGCCGTGATGTCGACGGTGTCGCCGGTGACGACCGACCCGCCCGACAGGCGCACCTCGGCGAGATCGTAGATCGACA
>JBDNHG010000538.1:0-5085 GCA_041688925.1 Acidimicrobiales bacterium
CGACCGAACCGGTCGCCGAACCCCCGTGTTGCTCAGGGATCGACAGGCCGAAACAGCCGAGCTCGGCTACCCCATCAATGATCTCTCGGGGGATGTCTTGATCGTGGCGATGAATCGCCTCGGCGTGCGGAGCGACGCGTTCGTTGGCGAATTGTCGAAACGTCGTCGCCACCATCTCGAGATCATCGGGCAGGTTCGTCGAACCAGGCGTGGCCGCGGCCGCACCCACGAAGTCGGGCGCAGTGACGATTGCGGCATAGGCCCTTGTCTCGTCGAGTGCTGTTGGATCGACGCCCCAATCGCCCGACCGTGCCCACAACATCGACGCAAGTTCGCTGAGTTGACGGCCGATGAAAACATGCGCAAGCCGTGCTTCGGCGTCGCCGACTTCGGCGTAGGCCAGCCCAGACTTGGCCATGGCGGCTGCGCTGGCGGCGTGGGCGAGCGAGTACACGAGCTGTTGGTCTTGGTCGGCGGTGCCAGAGCTCTTGGCGGTGGCGATGCCTGCATCTATCACTGCCTGCGCGATCTCGACTGCTGCTCGGGCCTGCCCTAGAAGGTGCTCATCACTCATCGTTGCTGCCAATCATCGTTGCTGTCACGCCCTATTGATAGCCGCTGGCGGCAACGACGCCACAAGCCAATCGCCGAGCATTGGTGTCGGGCCGAGGGTGCAGGTGCTAAAGAGACGTCATGACTGTTGCATGGCGACGATTTTTGGTGACCTGCTTGGTGACGTCGATCGCGGTTTTCGCGCTGTTGTTCCTCGCGGCGTGCTCCGGCGACGAAACACCTGGTGACAGTTCTCGAATAGATCTGGCTACCGCAGTCGTGGGCGACCCGGTCGAGATGCCGGCCGAACGTATCGTCCTGCCACCTGGCTCGACCTCAGCCCGCTGGGTTGAGGTTGCCGACGAACAGGTGTGTGCTGTCACCCTTATCGCCGTCAAACCAAGTCGCGAGTGTTTCACCTGGACCACGTCTCTCGATTACGGCTCGTTCCATTGGTCTCCCGACGGCGCAACGCTCTACTTCACCGAAGACTTTCGCTTCCGTTTCGACGAGCCCGACATCTGGTCGTTCGACAGCGCCGGCGGTGTGCTCACCAACGAGACCGATGATGGCACCGACGAAGCGTTCGGCGACCGGTCCCGGCTCGACACATCGCCATTCACCAATGACGCCGGCGAGCTGCACTTCTTCACGCTCGGCCGCGACCCCAACCGCACCGGACTCAGCATGATCGACAGCGACGGCACTGTCCGTCCTTTGCCGGGCATTTCGCTGCTAGGAGCCCGGCCGTCCGGTGTTATTCACCCGGTCGGCGCTGATCGATTTCTCTATAGTGGGTTCACCAGTGAGGACGGCCGTGACGTCGTACTCCTCCTCGATCTGGGCTCAGGCACCACCAGCGAGATCGAAGTTCGCAGAATCGAGACTCCGATCATCGTCGGGGCAGCACCCGGCATAGCGATTGTTGTCGACCTCGAGAAAGTACAGCGCTTTGGCGACGCCACACTCGAGTTTCTCGACCTCGAGCTCGACGGTGAGCGCATCAGGAACGTCGACTTGGGGGCCATCGACCCGGTCTACCTACCGACCGTTGGCTTTTCGCCAGATGGGTCGGCTCTCGTGGCTATCGTGCGACCTATCGGAGACGACGATCTGCAACTGATTGGTGTGCAACGAACCGTAACCGGCGAGTTCGGTGAGCCAGTTACTCTTGCACCTGCCGGCTTTCTTGGAACCAATGCCCAAGGGCGCGCCCGTTTCCCTCTCACCAATAGGTCATTGCCTCGCATCGTGTGGACCGACGACGACCAGCTGCTCATACCAACCGATGACGACGTGATGCTCGTCTTCGACCTGGCCGCCACTGGCGACTAGTGCTGCGGCCGCTATCGATGGGTGTGAGCGTTGGTGGTCGTAGCACGAGCACCGATATGGTGCTCGCCCATGGAAGACACCAGCGTGAAGCCCACCATCGAGGTCCCGGCGAGTGAGCCTCCGGCCGAACTGAAGATCGAAGACCTCGTTGTCGGCGACGGCGCCGAGGCAGGCGCTGGTGCCATCGTCAACGTCGACTACGTCGGCGTGTCATGGTCGACCGGCCAGGAGTTCGACGCATCATGGAACCGCGGCGACGTGTTCTCGTTCGCTCTCGGCGGACGCATGGTCATCGCAGGCTGGGACGAAGGTGTCGCCGGCATGAAGGTCGGCGGACGTCGTCGGCTGACGATCCCTCCGCACATGGGATACGGCGCCCAGGGCGCCGGCGGTGCGATCGGCCCCAACGAAACGCTGATCTTCACCGTCGATCTTCGCAGCCTCGGCTAACCGTCCTGCGAACGTGGCCTGCTAACGAGCAGGGCCGAGCACCCGGTCGGTGTAGCCATTGGTGAATACGCCGGCAGGGTCGAATTCGGCGCGGACCCGCTGAAACTGGGCCCACTCGGGGTATCTCGGCTCGAGGGTTGACGCGGTCTGGAAGTGCATCTTGCCCCAATGTGGCCGACCACCGAACTCGTCCATGATTGCTTCGACCAGTTCGAAGTAGGGCCGATAGGCCATGCCTTTGCCGCGGTGCACGGCGATGTAGCCCGAGTCGCGCCCGTGGGCTGTCGATAGCGGAATATCGTCGGCAGCCGCGGCTCGCACCTCGATCGGGAATAGCAGGTTGATGCCGGCATCAGCAACGGCAGCCTCGATGCGTCGCAGGATCACCGGCACGTCGGCGACCGGCACGCTGTATTCCATCTCGACGAATTTGACCCACCGTGTGCTTGCGAAGACACGATGCGACTCGGCGGTGTATTCAGACTCGCCGACCGAATCGACCACCCGCTTACGTAGTTTAGGAATGAGCGAGGGACGCAGTTTTGCCAACTTGGTCATGGCCCCAAAGGCGATGTTCTCGCCCAGGATCTTGTCGACGAAGCGTTTGTGCGCCGGCTGGCGAGCAATCGGATCTTGCGTGCGACGATACGTCTTGGTCATTGCGACGTCGCTGCCAGGGATCCAGAAGAACTCATAGTGGTCGTTGGTTTCGATGTTCTGCTGCCAACCGGAAAGCACCTCGTCGATCGGGCGCGGGCCTTCGATGGCGTGCAGGTTGAACGAGCGTTCGACCTCGATGGTGAGGTCGCTGATGATGCCGAACGCGCCGAGTCCGACGCGTGCAACGTGGAACAGCTCGGTATTCTGGGAGGCGCTGCACTCGACAATGTCGCCGGTTGCCGTGACGATTCGCATTCCGCGGATCTGCCCCGCGATGCCGGTGAATCCAACACCGCTTCCGTGGGTTCCGGTGCTGATTGCGCCGGCCAACGATTGATACGCGATGTCACCGAGGTTTGTCATGGCCAGCCCAACCCTGGCCAGCCGACGGTTGAGTTGACCAAGCTCGATGCCGGCTTGCACGGTGACCAGCCGATTGGGTCGGTCGAAGCTGCGAACCATGTTCAGATGTTCGAGCGAGACCATGACGTCGTCGGTGCAAGCAATCGCAGTGAAGCTATGACCTGATCCAACAGCACGAACTCGCTGACCAGCACTCGCCGCGTCGGCCACGATCGACCGCAGCTGGTCTTCGGTCAGTGGCCGCTCGATCGCTGCAGGCGAACACTGTTGGTTACCCGCCCAGTTCTTCCACGAGGGTGCAAGTTCAGGGCGGCTGAAGCGAGCCATCACCAATGCCTCAGATCTACGGGCCATTCGATGATGCTTTCGCCGTCGCTGCTGTTCGAGCAGAACCATATGCGTTCGTGTTTGGCCACGGTTGGATCAACGTGCGCCGGAGCGAGTCGCACCCGATCGCCTACCGACCAGCGTTCGAGGTCGGTTGGCGCCATCGTCACATGTTCGTCAGAGCAGAACCACACCTTGCCGTGCGGCCAGGTTGGGTCGCCGTGGTCCATGCCCATTGATTTGAGGCCACTGTCGGCCACGACAAAACCACTATCACGATTGATGCTGATGATCGTCGCTTCGACCCAGAGCGCTTGCTTGAACGGCGAATCGAGCGTGCCGTACTGCGTGTCCATCAGTGTGTAGGAACCGGCCTGGATCTCGGTGGCAACAGTGTTCGTGTCATAGGTGCCGGTGCCCCCAGATGAGATCAGGTCGGTACCGACGTCGGCGGCAGCTTGGGCCAGAATTGCCGTTGCTTCGCCCACCTTGGCAATCTTCTCGGCGCGGTCCTCGACCATCATCAAGTGGCCCTCGTAGCCCATCACACCCCGCACGACGAGCCCCGCATTACGGGCTGTGTCAGCGAGCGCGCCGGCCTGGTCAGGAGCGCACCCACACCGTGGCAGCCCAATATTGACATCTATGAGCACTTCGGAAATTCCGGCTGCCGCGGCGGCAGCGATCGTCTCTGGTGAATCGACCGCGATGGTCACTCGGCCCGGCAACCCGGCAACCCGCGTCAGTTGCTCGACGTCGATGGTTTCGTTTGCGAGCAAAAGGTCAACACCCAAGCCGGCGGCGAGCAGGCCCTCGACTTCGCCCAACGTTGCACAGGTGAAGGCCGTGTGGCCGTTGGCCGCGAGGCGCCGTGCGAGCTCGGTGCACTTGAATGCCTTGACGTGGGGCCGAAGCTTGAGCCCAGGATGCACTTGTGCCATCGCAGCCACGTTGTGCGCAAAGGCATCGGCGTCGACGACCAGGCAAGGCGTCTTCTTTTTTGTGGTCTGATCCTCGAAAGCGGTCACACGCAGACCGTAGTGCCACCCATTGGTCAACACATCGTGCACGCAAACACAAGCGGCCGGCACCGAGCGCTCGACGTTTCTCGAGCGCCAGCCGTTTCGTGCTGCAACACGGCCGTCAGCGGCTTCTTGCATTAGAACTGCACTATGAGCCCGAAAATCAAGACCGATCTCCGCGACGGCGTCTACACGATCACCCTGGCCGATCCTGACAACCGCAACGCGTTGAGCCGCCAACTCACCAGAGAATTGGTCGAGTCGATGAATCGGGTCGACGAGGACGACGCCATTCGCGTCGTTGTGCTGACTAACGAGGGCTCGGTGTTTTGTGCCGGCGCCGATCTGTCCGAGCGGTCCAGCGGTGATCGCCCCG
>JBDNHG010000539.1:0-4747 GCA_041688925.1 Acidimicrobiales bacterium
ACATGTTCTTGCACCTGCTGGCGATCGCCCGTGATGCCGAAATACCACTCACGATCGACGACATCCAAGCGGTGGGTGAGCGGGTGCCGCTGATCGCCAACCTGCAACCGCACGGGCCATACTCGATGGTTGCGCTGCACGAGGTCGGCGGTGTACCCGTCGTCATGAAGGAACTACTCGACAACGGTTTCTTGCACGGTGACGCCATGACGGTCACCGGCAAGACCGTTGCCGAGAACCTGGCCGATGTGCCGTCGATTGCAGACCTGGGTGATCAAAACGTTGTGTTGCCGATTTCTGCTCCGGTAGCGCAGCCGAACAATCACATCACCGTGCTTCATGGCAACCTGGCGCCCGAGAGCTGTGTGCTCAAGCTCAGCGGCAAGACCCTCGAGGCATCCGAATTCCGAGGCACGGCCCGGGTCTTCGAGAACGAACCCGACGCCATGAAAGGCATCCAGTCTGGCGTCGTCGTTGCCGGCGATGTGGTTGTGGTGCGCAACGTCGGCCCCAAGGGAGGGCCCGGCATGCCCGAGATGGTGATGTTGACCGTCGAACTGCAAGGCCGCGGCCTGGGCAAGGATGTTGCGCTCATCACCGACGGCCGGTTCTCTGGCGTGTCACATGGCATCCTGATCGGCCACATCTGCCCCGAAGCGGCCGACGGCGGTCCGATCGCTGCGATCCAGGACGGCGACACGATCGTGATCGACCCCGGCGCACGCACGCTGACATTGGCGATCGACAGCGACGAACTCGATGCTCGCATGCAGGCACTCGAGGCGCCCGCCGAGCTGCCGCTCGCAGCTGGTTCGGTGCTCCGCAAATACGCCCGCCACGTCTCCTCGGCCCACTACGGTTGCGTGCAATAGCGGGTGGTGCAAAGCGTCTGCCGTGAGGTTCTGGACCACCCAATCCTGCGGCGGGTGCTATCGGGTGGTGCAAAGCGTCGGTGGTGACGTGTTCGGCCACCCGATCCGTCACCGGACCGGAGATCGTTGCGCTCAGCCAGCGTCGGCGACTCCGAGAGTTCACGCGGCACGTTCCTGTATCGAAGAGCAGACCACGCTCCAGGCGGCTCCGAACCAGGCGCGACGCCGATCGGTCTCTATGGCATTCACTAGGAGGCACCGCCATCGGCCAGTATTAGGACAAACTCCGGAAGGAAATACTGTGGAACTCGATCGATTCGAGTGGCTGGCGCTGCGCCGAGAAGAAGCCATCAATCCTGATCAACCCATCATTGATGCACATCATCATTTGTGGAATCGCGGCGACAGCACGTACCTGGCCAACGAACTGCTGGCCGACACGGGCGCAACGCACAACGTGACCCACACCGTGTTCATCGAGTGTCGATCGAAGTGGGACCGCAACGCCGACGCCACACTGGCTCCGGTCGGCGAGACGCGTTTTGTGGCCGGCGAGGCTGCCGAGGTGGCAGAACGTGACGGCGCGGATATCGGTGCCATCGTCAGCCATGCAGATCTGCAGTTGGGCGAAGCGGTCGGGGATGTGCTGGCCGCACACGCCCAGGCCGGCGCCGGGCTGTTTCGTGGCATCCGCCATGCAACTGCGTGGAGCAGCGATCCAAAGGTTCACGGCGCCCACACCGGTTCGAGCGAACACATGATGGGGTCACCCGAGTTCGTTGCCGGCGCAAAAACGCTGGCATCCATGGGCTACAGCTATGACGCGTTCCTCTATCACACGCAGATCAACGAACTGGTCGAGCTGGCACAGGCGGTGCCCGAGCTGACGATCGTCCTTGACCACCTCGGCGGGCCGCTCGGCGTGGGCTCCTACGCCAGCGACCGCGATCAGGCGCACACCGCGTGGCAAGAAGCCATGACGGCGGCAGCGGCATGCGACAACATCATGCTCAAGATCGGCGGCATTGGCATGGACAACTTCTACGGCACCGGCTGGAGCACACTCGAGAAACCACCGTCATCCGAAGAAGTCGCGTCCTACTGGACCGACGATGTGCGTTGGTGCATCGACTCGTTCGGCCCAAATCGTTGCTTGGCCGAGTCGAACTTCCCGGTCGACCGCATGTCGTTGCCGTACCCAGTGTTGTGGAACGCGTTGCAGATTATGACCTCCGGATATACGTCTGGCGAGAAGGCCGATCTCTTCGTGGGCACCGCAGCGCGCACCTATCGAATCGACCTCGACAACTGATGCGACCAATGGATGGCATGTCCGTCCTGATCACGGGTGGAGGCTCGGGTATCGGCGCCGGAGCCGCCCGCCATTTCGCCGCCCGTGGGGCTCGGGTCACCATCTCGGGGCGACGTGCCGAGATGGTTGACGAGGTCGCCGAGTCGATTGGCGAGTCGTGCCGAGCCGCTGTTGGTGACGTGACCGTTGAATCCGACCGTCAAGCGATGGTTGCGGCTGCCGTCGCACACGGCGACGGCCTCGATGCGTTGATTTCGAACGCCGGGAACATGTACCGCAGTGATGTCGTCGACTTCGACGAGCAGCAGCTGCTCGACATCTTCAATACCAACGTGGTGGGCGGCATGATGTTGTGCAAGGCAGCCCACAACCATCTGGCCCAATCGCACGGCTGCATCGTGTTCGTTGGATCGGTCCACACCCAGCGAGCGTTCCCGAACGCATCGCCCTATGCGGCAACCAAAGCCGCACTCGAAGCGCTCACCGCGGTGCTCGCCGCCGAGCTCGGCCCGCACAATATTCGCGTCGGCTGTGTGCGGCCCGGAGCCGTGCTGACCGAGATCAATGTGCGGGCAGGCCTTGCGACGACTGATCAGCAAGCGCAACGGCTCGAAGCCATGTCATCGATGCATGCACTGGGCCGCATCGGAACGGTCGGCGAGATCGCCGAGGCATTCGAATACCTGGTGCGAGCCGAATGGACGACTGGCAATGTACTGACCGTCGACGGCGGCCTCGGCGTCACCTACGCAAATTAGGAGCGTTACCCGCGATAGTCGCGGGCGACGCTCCTAATTTGCGTTAGGGGAGCAGGTGGGGGGCGCGTTTGGCGAGGCGGAGGAGGCGGGCCGCATTAGCGTTGAGCGTGTCGGCCAGGCCTGCGACATGGTCGGTGGTGCCGCCGTCCCAACCGCCGAAGTTGGTGCCGAACACCAGGCGCTCGGTACCGAGCTGTTCGACGGCAAACGCGAACTTGGCGGGGCCGGTGATGTGGCAGTCGAACCACAGCCGGTCGACCGCGGCATCGAACGCGCCCGGAGCCTTGATCCAGTCGGGTGAGGACGGACGACGCTCGGCCAGCTTGCGCAACTTCGCTCGGTGCATCGGGAACGACCCGCCACCGTGCGAGATACAGATGTCGAGATCGGGGTGCCGCTGCGAGACGCCACCGAACACCAGCATTGCGACGGCCAACATCTCCTCGAGCGAAAATTCGGCGACCAGTTCGAGACTGAAGCGAGTCATGCGATCGTCTCGCTGCGGGCCGTCGAGCCCGGTTGGGGCCGGGTGTAGAAACCATGGTGCATCCAGCGCGACACACGCCTCGAAGAACGGATCGAGTCGCTCGTCGTCGAGGGGCATGCCGAAGTCTGTGCCGGTGTAAGCACCGAGCAGCCCGAGGTCGTTGATGCAACGCTCGAGCTCCACGATGGCAGCGCCGATGTCTTGCATCGGCAACGTGGCGAGGCCGACGAAACGGTCGGGATGGCCGGCCACAACCGAAGCAAGGTCGTCGTTGTGGGCTCGGCAGTAGTTGACCGCGTCGGCAGCGGGGATGAAGTGCAGATAGGTCAGCGGGTTCGGTGAAAGCGCCTGCACCCGGATTCCGGCTGCATCCATGGCGTCGAGCCGCATGCCGACCTGCATGAACAGCGACTCACGATAGGGCACACCATCGAGTCGCCAGTCACCGACTCGAAACCAGGGTGTGCCGTCGTCATAGGCGCCCAGTTCGGGACCACACACGGGCCCGGCGGCCCCGAGTGAACCTTCGAGCACGATGTGGCCGTGCACGTCGATCAGCCCGCGGGGCGCATCGCTCACTTGAATGACCCGCCCAGAATCTCACGAGCCATGATCAGACGTTGCACCTCGCTCGGGCCTTCGCCGATTCGGCGGATACGCAGCTCGCGATACCACCGCTCGAGCGGCAGGTCCTTGGTGACACCAACTCCGCCATGGATCTGGATCGAACGGTCGACGACTCGCCCTGACGCCTCGCTGGCGACCAGTTTTGCCATGGCTGCTTCGGTGCGGAACCGTTCGCCGCGGTCGGCCTTCTGAGCGGCTTCGAGGATGCAATACCGGGCGTGGCGTATGTCGATCTCGTTGTCGACGATCATCCACTGCACCGCCTGTTTTTCGGCCAACAAGCTGCCGAAGGCCTCGCGGTTCTTGGCCCAATCGATGGCCATCTCCTGGGCCTTGATTGCAGCCCCCAGGCACCCTGCTGCATAGGGAATGCGCTGCCGGCTCAACCGATCGTTTGCGATTGCGAAGCCGCGATTGACTTCGCCCAGGACATTGTCCTTCGAGACTCGCATCTCCTCGAACTGCAGCTCGGTGGCGTAGTGCGTCGACCGCAGGGTGTGCACGACCCGGCGCACATGGAAGCCGGGTGTGTCGGTGTCGACGATGAACGCGGTAACGCCATTGCGCCCGGGGTCATCGGACGTGCGAGCAAAGACAAGCGCGAAGTCGGCCTTGTCGGCGCCGCTGATGTAGAGCTTACTTCCGTTGATGATCCACTCGTCGCCATCTTGGTGACCGCGGGTCTGAATGG